>CABSQC010000062.1 GCA_902479835.1 uncultured Streptococcus sp.
GAGGAAAACCGTCCCCGTCTCTGGAAAGAGATAGGCAAAGACCCAATCGACGATCAAAAAGATGACCAATAGATAGAGTAGGCGCCTGCGGGATACCACATACTGCCAAAAGATGTTCCCATATTTATTCATGGATTAACCCATAACCGATGCCTTTCTTGGTTTCGATGAAGTTTGACAAGCCAGCCTCTTCTAATTTCTTGCGAAGGCGGGCCACATTGACAGACAAGGTATTGTCATCAATAAAGAAGTCGCTATTCCAGAGTTCTTTCATCATATCATCGCGCGCCACGATACTGCCCGCATGCTCAAACAGGACTCGCAGGATCTGAAATTCATTCTTGGTCAACTTGATGACTTCCCCTTCATACACCAAGTCCGTAGACTTGAGATTGAGGATGGCTCCCCGGTGCTCCAGCAGATTTTGATCCGTGCCAAATTCGTAGGAGCGGCGCAAGAGCCCTTGGACCTTAGCAAGGAGCACATTTTGATCAAAAGGCTTGGTGACAAAATCGTCTCCACCCATATTGATGGCCATGACAATATCCATGGCTTGATCCCGTGAGGAAAGAAACATAATCGGAACCTTTGAAACCTTGCGAATCTCCTGGCACCAGTGGTAACCATTGTAGAGAGGCAGTCCAATATCCATGAGGATCAAGTGGGGGTCGGTTTCGACAAAGATCCCAAGGACATCCATAAAATCCTCTACTGCGACCACTTCATAGCCCCATTGTTCCAATAATTGTTTGACCTGTTGGCGGATAATTTCATCGTCTTCCACTAAGAGAATTTTATGCATGGCTGTCTTTCCTTCTTTTTTTCTTCTTCCTATTATAACAGATTAAGAAGCAGAGAAAAAGGCTGTTTCAGAGGGAAAGAAGAACTGGCTCCTACTTTCTTGATGGGAGGCGCTTTTTCTACATCCATTTTTGTGCTATACTGAAAGAAATAAGACACGGGAGGCACAGATGTCGACTATTTTTGATTACCTAAAAGAAGTGACCTACGATTCCATATACGACCGTCCTTTCAATGAACTGGATGTCCTGGCACTGACAGAGCTGACCTATCTTCCTTTTGATCGGATCGTACCCCAAGGGGATACGACCAATATTGAAGTCCGCTTATCTGATGCAGCAGAGCTAGTCGATCGAACCACCGATTTCATCGTGACAGACCAACACCTGCAATTAGTCGATGACTTAGCTAGTTCAAAGCGTTTTAAGAACATCAAACTCCTCAACTATGTCAACGAATATGACCCCGATGTTCAGAAGCAGTTTGCGGCTATGACCTATCGTCTTACCATGGATGTTTATTTAGTTGTCTTCAGAGGGACGGATGACACCTTGATCGGCTGGAAGGAAGACTTCCACATGACCTATATGGACCATGTCCCAGCTCAGAGGCGCGCAGCCTGCTACCTGCAAAACGTCATGAAGGAATTTCCTAAAGGGCGCTTCTTAGTAGCCGGTCACTCCAAAGGGGGCAATCTCGCAACCTATGCCTGCACTTACCTGCCGGATTCCTTATTTGAACGAGTCGATGCCATCTACAGCTACGATGCTCCTGGCCTCAACAGGGCCATTATCGAGACCGAAGGCTACCAGCGGACGTCCCCAAACATTCGTCGCTTTGTCCCCCAAGGATCCATCGTCGGCATGATGCTAGAAGTCCCTGAGCCTGCTACAATCGTAAAAAGCCGAGCTTTTGGTGGCTTTGTCCAGCATGACGCTTTTACTTGGATGATTGAGAAAGATAAATTTGTGACCCTGGATCAAACCAGTCCCGATAGCCAGCAGACCGACGAGACCTTGAAGCAGTGGGTTCGCGAAACATCGGCGGATGAGCGCAAGAAGTTCTTTGATACCTTCTTCAGCCTCTTCTTGGATGCAGGTATTACTTCAATCAATGATTTGAGGAACTTAAAAAATTTCTCCAAGATCAAAGAGATCTTTCAAAATGCTCAAGACTTAGATCCTACAGAAAGGGAAATGCTGGAACGTCTAGCCAAGCAACTCCTCGATACCCGTGTCCAAGCTTGGAAAAAATGGCAGACGGTTCCCCGTATTCTGGTTCAAATGACTGCATTTTTCAAGCGAAAAAAAGCAGTCGAGTCCTCCTCACCTCTGCTCCTTGAGCACAAAGATTGAGACTCAACAACTGAAAAAAGAGACCACCTCTTCTATTCACTAGAACTCAAAAATCATCTGAAATGTCTTTCAGATGATTTTCTATTTTCTATTGGTCCTGAGAAGATGGAGCATCTGGCGTGCCTTCTTCTATGGAAGCTGGGCTTGCAGGCTCTGTTTCTGTCTCAGTTGTGGCAGGCTTGCTTCCTTCTGAAGCCGATGCTTCTGTTTCCACCGGAGTCTCTGCAGTAACAGGCGTTTCCGTTGTGGTAGCTGGTTTGGTCACTTCGGTTGCAGATGGTATTGCTGCTAACTCTGCCTGAAAGGCTTGGATAGCCTGTAGTAAGGCTGCCTTGTCACTCTTTGGATTAGCCAATTGGTCAAAGAGAGCTTCTAAGCGATCAAATACAGCATCACTAGCCCCCTTTTCCTGCAATTGTTGGTGAAGCGCCATCAATTGGTTATAGAGCTGTTGATAAAGGGCGACATCCCCAATCTGAGGCTCTTCTGTTTGCTTTTGTTTTTGCTTTTCAATGGTGTCACTGATTTCGCGTAACAGAGCTTGTCCACTTGCAATAGCCTTGTCTGGATCCGTCTCATTTCCAAGCTGAGCCAAACTTGCTTCAAAGGCAGTTCGTTTGGCCTGGTCTTCGACTTGTGGCAAGAGCGACTGGATTTGCTCTGAGAGGGCTGTCAGGATGTTGGTTCGTTGACGGGATTCTGTCGCCTTATCCAACTCTCCATATAAGCCCTTGAGGAAATCATAGACCGCTAAGTTATAAGATGGGGCTTGACTTCCTTTTTGATCCAAAACTGTTTTTTCAATAGGATAGGTTTGGCCTTTTTCTTGAGAGAAGAGCTGGTCAATTGCCTGCTTGGTTTGGTAGAGTTCCATAAAGTGAGACTTAGCATCCCAGGCTTCTTCAAAGGCTTGGGATCGATAGAGTTTCAAAGATAGATCTGCCGCCTTGGTGCGCAGTTCTGGTGTCAAGCGCGCGTCGCTCAAGCTTTGGTAGAAGTACTTGAGATAGTCGACCGATGTCACACCCGTCCGATCTTGCATCTCCTGAACAGCTTCTAATAGCTTCCCTTCCTGCTCTAAACGCTTGCTGTCCTTTGCAGCATAGGCTTCCTGCAGTTGTGAGACCAAGCCTTCCTTCTTCAGTTGGAAGGCTTCTGTGTCTAGCAAGCGCACTTGTTCCAGCAATTCCTGGTATCGACGATCGAGGGCTGTCTCTTCTTTTGGTTTGATCGCTTGAGTCGCATGAATGTATTGCTCATCAACCTGTTTGAGACTGGCTAGGTAGCCTTCCGTCGAGTTGCTTGGGAAACTCTTGACATTTTCCAAGAAGTGTCCTAAGATCAGCTCAATCCGTCTTTGCTGCAATGGATCAGAAGCATAGAGACTGCGACTTTCTGCTAAAAGTTGGTTGACCCTGTCCTCTACTGCTTTTTTATCCAAGTCTCCTTTTTTGTAAGGCGATTGGATGGTAGGAAGGCGATGGGCTAAGTAGTCTGCTAGTCCCGCTGAACGTACCTTGATGTAGTGGTTGTGATCGCCATGCGGGATGACAAACTGACCATTTTCAATCTGAAGGCTATAAGGAGAAATTCCTGAACGAAGCGCTGTTGCATAGAGCTCATTGATAAAGTCTAGTTCAGGATTACCAGTCTCAAGCGGAATCCGAACGTGTTCCTTACGAACAGCATAAGGGTGGATGTGGGTCGGATCGTATTCTTGGTCTGGATTGTTAAAGACAAAGAAACCATTGGAAATTTTAATGGCCTCACGAGGGACACCGTAGGTCTTGCTGATGTACTGGATCTTTTCCTCATCTGAGGCATCGCGAGAATAGCTGGCGACATCATCTGTCAGTGGCTGTCCCTTGGACTCTTCTTTCTTACCTGCCAGAGTTGCCTCTGCTGCTGCAATCTCTTGAGGAGAGAGGTCCTTCTTGTAGAAATAATGAGCGTGGTTGCCATGAGCCACCATGTAGCCGTCCTCGTCCTTACTGATGACCATATCTGCGTGGAAGCCATGATCGTGCTCCTCTTCGTGCTCGTGATCATGACTGTCCCCATGTTCATGCTCGTGACTATCTCCATGTTCATGCTCGTGCTCATGGTCAATTGGTTTTGTACTTGGACTTGAAGGCCGATTTGGACTTATTTCAGCAGGTGTAGTAGCACCTTGGGCCCGAAGCAGTTGGAATTTCCGCGCCAGCTCACGTTCTAAAGGAGATAGGGAGCTGTAAGGGATAAAGTGGAAATGATCTCCGTGAGGGTAGACAATTCCTTGATCGGTCCACTTGGTAATCTTACTTGGATCAAAGACAGAACCATCAGACTCCACATGACGAGAAGACAACGGGGCTTTCTGCAATTCTTCCATCAGATTGCTCAGGTTTGGACTCGGTTTTGAAGTAGCCGGTTTAGAAGTCGTTGGTGTTGTCTGTGTAGGGGTTGGACTTGGTGACACCTGGTTGCTTGCTTGTTTTCCTAAGCTTGGAGAGGCTTGATTTGGAGTCCCTTGATTCTTACCTGCTTCTACACTTGGGCTAGCTAAGTACGAGCTTCCAGTCTGGTGGCCACTTTGACCGCCTAGGACAGAGAGGGCTGCTGCTAACTCGCCAGCAGATAAGGCACTCTTTGGAATATAATGGTAATGTCCTCCATGAGGCACAATGAAGCCATCTCCTGTATCTGAAATGACATCTCCAGGGCTAAAGACATAACCATCGTCCGTACGATAGCCTCCTCCTGAATGGTTTTTAGCAGTCAGCGTTTCAAGGGTCTTCCCCTCTTTTAGCGCTTGACTTGGCTGACGAAAATCTCGAGTTTTAACCCCTTTGTGCGAGGAGCTCGCCTGTACCGATCCCGTTTCCCCTTCTTCTTTAGCGCCTCCTTTTTGTTGTTGAGCGATCTCTTCGATTGAGCGCACATTGACTGTATGTTGGGCATCCTTTAAGTAGAGATAGTATTTCCCAGCGCGTTTAATAATATAGCCATCCTTGACCTTGCTGACAATATCAGCTTCTTGGAGCTGATAGGTTGGATCTCGCAAAATCAATTCCTCACTAAAGATGGCATCAAATGGGACCTTACCACTATAGTAATGAAAATGATCCCCATGAGAAGTGACAAAGCCTTCATCCGTAATTTTGATGACAATCTGCTCCGCCTGAGTCTTTTCCTTGGCATTGACTGCTTCGATGCTGTCTTCCTTTTTGCTGGAGGCAGTCGATGACGATTTCTTTTCTGCCTGTAGATACTGAATCTGATTCTTTTTCTCTTCCTTAGCTTGTGGTTGCTGACTGAGCGCATAGGCACAGAGTCCTAGCCCCAAGGTCGCTACCAATCCAATCGTTCCCTTTTTCTTCATTCTTGATTTACTCCTCTAATTCCTTGGCTAAAGTCGCCATATTTTCTTCTAAATTTGCTAATAGATCCTTATCGTTTTGCGGATCAGCTTCCAGTGGATCCAAGACCTTGACACGCGCCCCTGTTGCCTTGGCAATACTATCTGCCACTTTTGACGACGTGTGCTTTTCCACAAAGATCGTTTTTACCTTGTAGTCTTTGACAAACTGCTGGATCTCCGCCAATTGCCGAGCGGTCGGTTCTTGCTCTGGGGAAATCCCTGCAATCCCTAACTGCTTGAGACCAAAGCGTTTGGCCAGATAAGAAAAGGCCGTATGCTGGGTCACAAAAGTCTTTTGCTTGGCCTTGTCAAAGAGAGGCTGGTATCGGGCTACTAGTTCCTCACAGCGTTTTTCAAGCTTTTGAGCATTAGCCTGGTAGAGCTCCTTGTTCTTTGGATCGATCTCTCCCAAGCGTTGGGCGATGATCTTTCCTTCCTCTGCGATTTTTACAGGGTCCAACCAGGTATGCGGGTCATACAGGTGCTTGGCTTCTTTTCCCTGACCAGCCTCGACATCCTCTAAGCCAGCCACCTTATCAAGAGTCATTCCTTGACTCCCTTCGATCACCTGTAACTTGGAACCTTGTAGGTTAGGATCTAAGCGACCAGCCCATGATTCCAGGGTCTGAGAATGATAGACAAATACATCCGCATCATAGATTTGGGCCACTTCCTTGGTTGAGGGCTCGTAATCATGGATCCCTGCACCGGACTGAACCATCCAGATGTCATTTTGATCGCCAGAGATTTCCTTAACCAGAGCATAGATGGGATAAAAACTCGTGACAATTTTGAGACCTTTTTTAGAAGGGGGCTTGCCTGAATTTCCTTGACTAGCACAAGCTACAAGCAGAAAGAAACCGAGGAACAAGATTCCCAGCACCTTCATTTTTCTCCTTTTCATCCTTCACCTCTTTTTTATTTTTGTTAACCAGTTTATTAATCAGTTAATTAACTAGTTAATAATACTGCTAATCATTTGCTTTGTCAAGTCTTTTTTGCATATTTTTCCTTTTAATGCTAGAGACTAACAATTTCCTAGACCCCACGAGCCTTTCTTACAGTAAAAAAAGAGGCTGGGACAAAAGTCCTAGCCTCTCAATTGTCTTTGGATTGTCGAGAAAGACGCAGTGGTTGAGTGGGCTCTACTACGCTGATTTCATCAGCTTTTACAGCCCTACTCAACTGTGCGGAGGTGGGACGACGAAATCGAATTCTAACGAATTACC
>CABSQC010000063.1 GCA_902479835.1 uncultured Streptococcus sp.
CTTTTCATCAAAGGCTTATTTTCGTTTAAAGGAGCCCATAATTAGCTTAGCGATCTCACGCGCAATCGTCCGGAATAAGGAACTCAAGAAGGAATCCTTAGCTTTTTCAAGACTGGATTTTCTTGGGCGACCTGGACTGCGTTTTTGCTCTGCTTTTTCCGCCGCAGCTCGTTCTTTTTCTGCTTCTTTTTGCTCTTCTTCTTTTGCTTCCTTGCTTGCTTTAGCTGCTAATTTTTCATAGGCAGATTCCCGATCAATCGTCGTCGCATACTTTTGATGGAAAGGCGATGTTGTGATCAAGGCCAATTGTTCACTCTCATTTAAGAGGTCAAAACTCGATTGAGGAGAGAGAATGTAAGCACGCTCAACCACACTAGGTTGCCCCTTCTCATTCAGGAAAGAAACCAAGGCTTCCCCTGTCCCTAATTCTGTGATCACTGTTTCTGTATCAAAGTCTGGATTCGGACGAAAACTTTGGGCAGCCACCTTGATGGCCTTCATTTCTTTTGGTGTATAAGCTCGAAGCGCATGCTGCACACGATTTCCAAGCTGTGCCAAAACAGATTCTGGTAGATCTTGAGGATTTTGGGTAATAAAGTAAATCCCTACACCCTTAGAACGAATCAGGCGCACGACCTGCTCGACCTTCTCAAGAAAGAGCTTGCTTGCATCCTTAAAGAGGAGATGGGCTTCATCAAAGAAGAAAACCAGTTTTGGCTTTTCGGGATCCCCAACCTCGGGAAGTGTTTCAAAGAGGCGAGACAACATCCAAATTAAAAAGGTTGAATACAATTTTGGTGAATGAAAGAGCTTTGTAGCCGAAAGAATATTGATATACCCACGCCCTGATGCATCGAGTTGCATAAAGTCATTTAAATCAAGTGCAGGCTCTCCGAAAAACTGATCCGCTCCTTCTTCTTCAAGAACTAAGAGGCTTCTTTGGATCGCACCGACAGATTGTTTGGTGATATTGCCATATTGAGCCGAATAGTCTGAACTGTGTTCATAGACTTCCTTTAAAAGGCTTTGCAGGTCCTTCAAATCAATCAAGGGCCAATCTTTCTCTTGGGCCACTTTAAAGACAATTGCGAGAATTCCTGATTGGGTTTCATTCAAATCAAGTAGACGAGAAAGAAGCAATGACCCCATCCCTTCGACAGTCGCCCGAACAGGATGACCAGCTTGGCCAAAGACATCCCACAATCGAACAGGGAAGGCTTGTGGCTCAAACGGATCTGTGATCCCAAGAAGCTTGTAGCGTTCTTCCAATTTTGGTGTCCATTGCCCGGCTTTGGCTAAGCCAGATAAATCTCCCTTGATATCAGCTAGAAAGACCGGAATGCCTTCTTTGCTTAATTTTTCTGTTAGAACCTTGAGCGTAACCGTTTTTCCTGTTCCTGTTGCACCTGCAATCAAGCCATGACGATTCAACATCCGCAAATAGATAGGCGTCTCAACGGCTCCTTTGGTAATAGTAATACTAGTCATTTCATTTCTCCCTGAATGTTTCAGTTTTCATTTTAAGGTTTATCTTTTCCTTGCCTAGGCCCTTCAAACCAGGCTTCAGACAAGTCAGACACACTCCTACTAGTGTATCATTTTCCTGACCAAACGCAAGAAATTATACTCCGATTTTCCAGATGCACATAAAAAAATCTATAAGAGCCAATACTAGCTCTTATAGATTCCTTCATTTTACTATTTTGCTGCTGCAAACAATTCATTCACTTTATTCCAGTTGATCACTGAGAAGAAAGCTTTGATGTAGTCAGGGCGTACGTTACGGTATTTCACGTAGTAAGCATGTTCCCAAACATCCAAACCAAGGATTGGTGTTTTACCTTCAGAGATTGGTGTATCTTGGTTTGCTGTTGAAGTGACTTCAAGTTTACCTTCTTTGTTGACAACCAACCATGCCCAGCCAGAACCAAAACGTGTCGTTGCTGCTGCTGTGAAGGCTGCTTTGAAGTCTTCAAATGAACCAAATGTAGCATCAATCGCTGCAGCAAGTTCTGCTGAAGGAGCTGTTTGTTCTGGAGTCATCAATTCCCAGAAAAGAGCGTGGTTCAAATGACCACCACCATTGTTGATCACAGCTTGGCGAATGTCAGCTGGAATGGATTCAACATCAGCTAACAAGCTTTCAAGGTCTTCTCCAATTTCAGGATGTTTTTCAAGAGCTGCATTCACATTGTTTACATATGTTTGATGGTGTTTATCATGGTGCAAATGCATGGTTTCTTCATCGATATAAGGTTCCAATGCATCATAAGCATATGGTAATTCTGGTAAAATGATAGCCATTTTATGGTCCTCTTTTCTTTATTACTGACTTGATGATAACGCAAACAGCTAAATTATTCAACTAATCTGCTTGCGATTTCATTCATCGTTAGACGCTATTCGCTACTTTCAACAGGGCCAAATCAAATAAGTAGTCTTTTTCATATGTTCCACTTTTAATCGCATAATCCGTCTCGATGAAGGTCATCATAGCTTGCTTCAAAAAGGACAGGGAAAGCCTGCGGCTATCCCGTAAGGCAAACTTCACCTGATAAGGATTGACCTTGCGTCCTGACAAGTCCGACAAGCTCGCTACAATTTGGCTTTCGGATTGGCCTTCTTCTGAGAAAATTTTAACTTGAGAAAACATTCGGAATTGCCCCAACAAAATAGCGATCAATTTTATTTCATCTTCTCCTTGTAAGCGAAGATCCTTAACCAAATTCCGGGCTTGATCGATTTGGCGTTTGAGAATCATCTGTGTCAGATCAAAAATATTATCTTGCAAGGACTTTGGAACAACCTCCTCAATATCTTCGAGGGTAATCTGACCATCCTCTTTATAAGCCTGCAAAAGAGCGAGATTCTTCTGTAACTCTCCAAAATCATAGCCAGATTTTAAGAGTAGTTGGTCCAAGGATTCGCCCACAAACTGCAGGCCCAATTCTTGGACTTGGCTTGCAAAATAGCGCTTTACCTCTTGCTCTTTAGGAGTCGCCGCTTCAATGATTTGGGCATCCCGTTTTAGGAGTTTGACCAAGCGACGCTTACTATCTAATTTCCCTTCTGCAAATATCAGCAAATGGGTCGATTCAGAAGGATTTTCCAGGTAGTTTTCAAATTGCTTCAGATCTTCATCTGTTAAATAGCGTTTTTTGGCAGTAGTCAGATCCAATAAGTGATCCAAAATCACAATTTTTTCATCAGCGAAAAAGGGAAGACTGACCAAATCCAGCTCTACCTCAGCATAGGAGGCTTCCTTCATATCAAAATAAGAATAATTCAAATCTGAGGGATCATAGCCTATTTTTTTTAAAATGTCTTTTTTTAACCATTCAAATTGACCTACATCCTCGCCTGTCAAGACAAGAATAGAAGGCAGAGTTTGAACCGTCAGATGTTTAGTGTCGGTAATTGCTTGCATGAAACTCTCTTATCTTTATCCGTTTAGTGGATTTCGTGTTCAGCAGCCATTTTTTGTTCCAATGGTGGTTTTTCGTCGGACAAATCTGGAGCTGCTACAAAATTAGGAATTTGCTCAAACGAGTTGCCTCCAAAGCTTCCTTCTGTCGCTGTGACCTGTGGTTCAGAAGATACTCCCATAGGAGTTTCTACTGGTTGTGGGAAGGTATTTTTTCCTGGAAGCATCATGAGAATCAAGAGAGAAATAACTGTAATCACCCAGAGAAATAGGAAAATATCTAGACCCGTCAACAAATAGAGCAGAACCGGACCAAGGTTCAAAAAGATCCAAGACCAATGGATCCCAGCATCCCGCAAGCGACGCACACAAATGGCTTGACTGGGTACCAAAATGAGGAAGTAAAAGAATGCTAAGAAAGCGAGCGCCCATAAACCTGTCTTAGAATGAACAGTTGAAAAATTGAGCGTTTCTTGAGCATTTTGATGGGATAAAGAGGTCACGATGTAAAAAACCCAAAGAGGCAACGAAATCAGGGAATTCCAGAAAAAAGCTAGCCAAAAATGGGCCCGACTGGTCTTACTTGAAAAATCTGCATACTGTATCCAAAATTGCTTAAATGCGTTCATACGATTCTACCTTTACATTGATTTCACTTTCTATAATAGCAATTTTCAGCATAGAAAGCAAACCTCTCCTCGTCTCTAGCGGACCGTTTCTACCCTCCAATGGTCCCATCCAATCAAGCGAATCGCTCCCCTTTCATCGGTACGAAGATAAGAAATAGAGCGTTCCTCTAGACGATCGAGTA
The DNA here is from genome assembly GCA_902479835.1 of uncultured Streptococcus sp. Lineage (GTDB taxonomy): Bacteria > Bacillota > Bacilli > Lactobacillales > Streptococcaceae > Streptococcus. Next base: position 4,236 of record CABSQC010000063.1, read on the forward strand.
ATTCTTTATGGGGATGCTGGTAGCGATTTTTCTTTCCAACAGAGATCAAGGCCAACTGAGGATGTAACTGGTCTAAAAACACATCACTAGAGGAACCTTTCGATCCGTGGTGGCCTACTTTCAAAACATCCACTTGTAATTGGGGATAGTTTCCCAATAGTTTTTTCTCCCCAGCTTCTTCCAGATCACCTGTAAACAAAAACCGTTTCTGATAAAACTGCCCATAGAGGACAATCGAATCATTATTTTTGCCATCCCCCACTTCATCAGGAGATAATACTTCGAGATGATGATCAAAAATAGGAAGTTGATCCCCTCTTTGGACTACTTTAATCGGACTATGAAGCTGTTTCAATTTCTCTCGAAATTGAGAATTAGTTAGACTACCTGGACTGACATACACTTTTTTAACTGGGATTTGTTTGGCAACCTCCACCATATCTCCCATATGGTCCTGGTCTGTATGAGTCAAGACTAAAGCATCGAGTTTTCCAACACCTCGACTCTTGAGATAGGGAATCAAGGTTTTATCCGCATTGGCAGATTGACTGCGCTCTTGCCACTTGTCTCCACTTTTAAAAGTGACGCGTCCTCCGACATCTATCAAAATGGTTCTTCCTCTCCAATCGCGTAAAAAGATACTGTCTCCTTGACCGATATCCACCATGGTGATCTCATTTTCTAAAGGATGCTTGGTCCAACAAAAGAGGAACAGAATCAAACCGCACAACAAAATACGAAGGCCTTTTTGTTTCCGAGTATCGTAGAAGATTCCCAAAAGAAGCAAGAGCACAACTAAAGCTAGTCCTGACGGCTGACCAAATACCAAAGGTAAAGATGTAATCTTTGCAATCCAGCGAATACACTCTTCTATGAGTAGAAAGAAACTATTAAAAATCGTAAGCGGCTTTAGAATCGATAGGATAAATAGCACTGTTAACCCTGGAAGGAGAACAAGATCAAACAAGAAAGAAAAGAGGAAGGTTAAAGGGAGTGACCATGGTTGAAAGACACTAAAATAATAGGTCAAAAGGGGCAAGATCCCCAGACTAATCCAGAAACTTTCCACTAGCACCTTTTTAATTCCTGAATAAGAATTAGTATCTACCAAGGTCAAAATAAAGGCATAGGCACAACTCAAGACGCCTCCAGCTGTCAGGAGAAACTTGGGCATGAGAATCATTAAGAGCATCAAGGTCATCGCCATATTTTCCATCCCTCGGATGCCCTTTTGAGAGAGGATCTTCTGCAAGAGACTGCGAACCACTGAAACAGAAAAACCTGTCAAGCCAGCATAGACCAAAGAGATTGGAACCATCAAAATATCGACTGTTTCTTGCAAGATTCCTAGACGTAAGAGAGCTTTCCGGATCCCATTGATGAAAAAACCGACCTGCATACCAGATAAGGCGAATAAATGGATGATTCCTAAACTCGTGTAAAGCTGGTCCATCTCTTCAAAATCCGTATCTAAATAACCAAAAAGAAGGCCGGTCATATACTGGTTCATTGGCTGTGGAAAGTGATCCTTGCTCCAAACAATGGCTTGGCGCCTCCATTGAGATAGCCAATCGAAAACATTCCACGTTTGGATGGGAAGCGCAGATTGGATCGTTTCAATTCTAATTTGGTGATATATTCCCTGAGTCTTCAAATAAGCTCGATAGTCAAAACCTCTAAAATTTCGCTGCCCTTCTGGCTCTTCTAAGACACCCTTATACGTCAAATCCAGCAAGTGGATTTGATTTTGCCACTGCTGTTTTTCTTTCTCAGATTTCAAGGTGTAAAAAACTTGGTAGGTGCTACCCTGATCTTTAGCGCGAAAAGACAGGGCATCTCCATTAACCTTGATGGTATCTGGGATCAGATGTAAATGGGCTGGGGACCGACTTTCGACTTGTTTTGGATGATCCTGGGCTCGCTGAAAAACAAAAAAGACCGCAAAACAAAGAGTTGCTAAAACAAGACGCAACAAACTTGAGCGATCCTCCTTATAGTGATGAACCACTAAACATATCACCACTACTAGACCGCTGATCGAAAGCCAAGATGGTTGATAAACACTAAAATACAACCAAAGAAGTAAAAAAGCGAGGTGTACAAGCGAAAAAGGGAGCTCTTTAATCCACCGTGAAAGCATCTCTTAGTTTCTCCAATGTTTTCTCCCCGATTCCTGAAACATTTTTAAGATCATCCACTGATCGAAAAGGGCCATTTGCGTCGCGATAGGCGATAATGTCCTGGGCTCGTTTCTGACCAATGCCTGATACCGTCTGGAGCTCTGACTCGCTCGCTCGATTTAAATGGACCTTGCCTGTTTTTTCTGCTGATGCTGACGAAGTTGCAGGACTTTCTGAACTTCCAAGTGCTGGAACATCCTCCCCTTCTTTGGCAACATAAATCACTGCTTCATCAGAGAGTTTTTGCGCCAAGTTGACCGATTGGCTATTGGCATCCGCTGTCATCCCCCCCGCCTTATGAATGGCATCGTGGACTCTGCTATCTG
>CABSQC010000064.1 GCA_902479835.1 uncultured Streptococcus sp.
TACAGAAATTGCCCTTGATTTACCGGGTATTAATTTGGAGTTTTAATCAATGAAATTAGCAGTGATTACGGATTCGTCTGCCTATTTACCGCAGCACCTTCTCCATCACGACGACTTATTTATTTTAGACATTCCGATCTATATCGATGGAGAATCCTATGTTGAAGGGAAGAATCTGACACACGACGAGTTCTACCAAAAGATGGCTGCGTCTAAGGAATTACCAAAGACTAGCCAACCGAGTGTGGCAGCGTTAGAAGAACTCTTATCTGGTTTGACAGCTAAAGGTTATACGCATGCTCTTGGTCTCTTCTTGTCATCAGGCATTTCTGGATTCTACCAAAATATCCAATATTTGAAGGACGAATTTGAAGGCTTGACCGTCGAATTTCCTGACTCAAAAATCACTAGCGCTCCATTAGGAATGATGGTAGAAGATTGCTTGAAATGGGCTGGTGAAGGTCGTTTGTTTGATGAGATTGTGGCCAATGTCCAACACCAGATTGATGGAACCTCTGCCTATATCATGGTGGATGATTTGAACCACTTGGTTAAAGGTGGTCGTCTGTCAAATGGAGCTGCTATCCTTGGAAACCTCTTGAGCATCAAGCCTATTCTTCATTTTAATGATGAAGGCGTGATTGAAGTCTTTGAGAAAGTCCGGACGGAAAAGAAAGCCATGAAACGCTTGGTAGAGATTGTTGTATCAGATATCGCAGATGGTCATTACCAAGTCTTTATCATCCATGCCAATGTTCCTGAAAAAGCAGAGGCACTTCGCCAATTGCTCATCGAAGAAGGAGTGGAAGGAGAGATTCCTTTTGCGACTTTTGGAGGAATTATTGGGACGCACTTAGGTGACCATAGCTTAGCAGTTGGGTATATCCCTATCGTTTAAGGAGAATTCTATGTCAATTAAAGTCATTATTGCAGGTTTCAAGGGGAAAATGGGACAAGCAACCTACCAGATGGTTTCTGAAGATCCTGAGCTAGAACTAGCTGGCTTGATCGATCCATTTACTGATGAGACAGAGGTTGCAGGGGTCCCCGTCTTTAACCGCAAAGAAGATGTCGTGGATCTTGAAGCAGATGTTTGGGTGGACTTTACCATGCCAAAAGTTGCTTACGAGAATACTCGTTTTGCAATTGAAAATGGCTTTGCGCCTGTTGTAGGGACAACTGGTTTTACGCCTGAGCAGATTCAGGAATTGACAGACCTTTCTCGTGAAAAGGATTTGGGTGGCTTGATTGCTCCGAACTTTGCTATTGGGGCTGTGCTCTTGATGCAATTTGCAGCACAAGCGGCCAAGTATTTCCCAAATGTGGAAATCATCGAACTGCACCACGATAAGAAAAAAGATGCACCGAGTGGAACAGCGATTAAGACAGCTGAGCTGATCTCTGAGAAGCGCGAGAAAATCCAGCAAGGTGCACCAGATGAAGAAGAGTTGATGCCTGGAGCAAGAGGGGCAGATTTTGAAGGGATGCGCATCCATTCGGTTCGATTGCCTGGCCTAGTGGCTCACCAAGAGGTGATTTTTGGTAGCCAAGGCGAAGGCTTGACTCTCCGTCATGATTCCTATGATCGTGTTTCCTTCATGACAGGAGTAAATCTAGGGATTAAAGAAGTTGTCAAGCGTCATGAGCTTGTCTATGGTTTGGAACACTTACTATGAGATTAAAAAAGATGCCTTCTGAGTTTCAGGAGGCTTTACCAATATTAGAGAAGATTAAAGCAGCTGGGTTTGAGGCCTATTTTGTGGGAGGATCTGTCCGAGATGCTCTCTTGGATCGTCCGATTCACGATGTCGATATCGCTTCCTCCTCTTATCCAGAGGAAACCAAGGCGATTTTTGATCGAACAGTAGATATCGGTATCGAACACGGGACCGTCTTGGTTCTTGAAAATGGCCAAGAATATGAAATTACGACCTTCCGGACGGAGGATGTCTATGTCGATTATCGCCGTCCAAGCTCCGTGTCTTTTGTCCGCTCACTAGAAGAAGACCTGAAGCGTCGTGATTTTACGGTTAATGCCTTTGCCTTAAATGAAAAAGGAGAGATCGTTGACCTCTTTCATGGATTAGAAGATTTAGAAAACAAGGTCCTTCGGGCGGTTGGGCTTCCTCACGAACGGTTTAACGAAGATGCACTCCGGATCATGCGAGGCTTTCGTTTTCAAGCCAGTCTCGGCTTTGAATTAGATGAGGCAACCTTTGATGCTATGAAGGAGTGTGCTCCTTTGTTGGAGAAGATCTCTGTTGAGCGCACTTTCATCGAGTTTGATAAGCTCTTACTTTCTCCATACTGGAGACAAGGCTTGGAGGCCATGCTTGCAAGCGAAGCCTTTCACTATCTACCAGAAATGAAGGATCGCAAAGAAGCACTTGAGCGTTTGTTTGACATAGAGCTTGAATTTACCTTTTCAACTTCTGAGCAAGCTTGGGCTGCTCTGGTTTTAGCACTAGACATTCAAGACATTCCAAAATTCTTTAAAAAATGGAAGACCTCAAGAGACTTTGCCAAGACGGTGGAGCAGATCGTGGAGATTCTTAAGCTTAGAGAAAAAGGAAGTCTAGACAAGCGTGCATGTTACAAGTATGAAAAGCGCTTGTTGCTAGTGGCTGAAGAGCTCCGTGAAGCGTATGCCTTGAGTGTGGATTATTTGGCCATTGAGCGCGTTTATGATAGCTTGACCATTCATGATAAGCATGAAGTGGTGGTCAATGGTGGTATGCTGATCAAAGACTACGGCTTTCAACCAGGTCCAGCCTTGGGAGAGATTTTGACAAAAATTGAATATGCCATTGTCGATGGGAAACTGGCCAATGAGAAAGAGGCCATCATCGCCTATATCCAGCAAGCAAAAGAGGAGGAAAAATGAGCGATTTTATTGTCGATAAATTAACCAAATCTGTCGGAGATAAGACCGTCTTTCGTGAGATCTCCTTTATCATTCACGACTTGGATCGGATCGGATTGATCGGGGTCAATGGGACTGGAAAAACTACGCTGTTAGATGTGTTGTCGGGTCGCTCTGGCTTTGATGGAGATGTGAGTCCTTTTTCTGCCAAGAGTGATTATACAATTGGCTATTTGACGCAGGAACCAGACTTTGATGATCAAAAGACGGTTCTGGATACAGTATTATCTAGTGATTTGCGTGAAATGCAGCTGATTCGTGATTATGAATTCTTGATGGCGGATTACCGAGAAGAGAACCAAGCACGTCTTGAAAAGGTCATGGCGGAGATGGATTCACTCAATGCTTGGGAAATCGAGAGTCAGGTCAAGACAGTCCTTTCAAAACTTGGGATTGAAGACTTGAATGCCAAAGTTGGGGATCTATCTGGGGGCTTGCGTCGTCGGGTGCAACTGGCCCAAGTTTTGCTGTCTCATCACGACCTGCTTTTACTAGATGAGCCGACCAACCATCTGGACATTGATACCATCGAATGGTTGACCAATTTCTTGAAGAACTCTAAGAAAACCGTGCTCTTCATTACCCACGATCGCTATTTCTTGGATAATATCTCGACGCGGATCTTTGAGCTGGATCGAGGTGGCTTGATCGAGTATCAGGGCAACTACCAGGATTATGTCCGCTTAAAGGCTGAGCAAGATGAGCGTGATGCAGCCCTTCTTCATAAGAAGCAGCAACTCTATAAGCAGGAGTTGACCTGGATGCGGAGGCAACCCCAGGCGCGTGCGACCAAGCAACAGGCTCGGATCAATCGTTTCCATGACCTTAAACAAGATTTGTCTGGCCAAAGTAACCAGACGGATCTAGAGATGAACTTTGAGACCAGTCGAATCGGAAAGAAAGTCATCGAGTTTAAAGAGGTGAGTTTTGCTTTTGAAAACAAGCCGATTTTACAGGACTTTAACCTCTTGGTGCAAAACAAGGATCGCATCGGGATCGTCGGGGACAATGGTGTCGGAAAGTCCACTCTTTTGAATCTGATCGCTGAGCGACTCCAGCCTCAGTCTGGGCAAGTCATTATCGGAGAAACCGTGCGGGTGGCTTATTTCTCACAACAGATTGATGGTTTGGATGAGAGCAAACGCGTGATTAATTTCCTCCAGGAAGTTGCTGAGGAAGTGAAGACGACCGTTGGGACGACTTCGATCGCAGATCTCTTGGAGCAATTTCTCTTCCCACGTTCCATGCACGGAACCTTGATTGAAAAACTCTCTGGTGGGGAGAAGAAGCGCCTCTTTCTTTTAAAACTCTTGATTGAAAAACCCAATGTGCTTCTCCTCGATGAGCCAACCAATGACTTGGATATCGCTACCCTGACAGTTTTGGAAAACTTCCTTCAAAACTTTGGAGGTCCCGTTATTACCGTTAGCCACGACCGCTATTTCCTAGACAAGGTCGCAAGCAAGATCCTGGCTTTTGAAAATGGGGGCATTCGGGAGTTCTTTGGCAATTATACGGATTACCTGGATGAAAAAGCCTTTGAAGCAGCCCAGGTATCGGCTAGTCAAAAGATTGAAAAAGAGAAACCTGTCAAGCCAAAAGAAGAGAAGAAGCGCATGAGCTACAAGGAGAAGCAAGAGTGGGCAAGTATTGAGGCAGATATCGAAGCGATTGAAAATCGAATTGCAGAGATTGAAGTGGAGATGAATGAAAACGGCTCTGACTTTGGCAAGTTGTCAGCCCTTCAAAAAGAACTAGATCAGGAAAACGAGCGTATACTTGAAAAGTATGATCGTTATGATTACCTAAGTGAATTAGATGAATAAGGAGGCCCTATGAATCAATTGAATCGCATATCTCTTGGAATTTCAGCTACTATGTTTACCATTATTGGTATTGTCTTGTTTATCAATCCCATTGAGCACATCGGCTCTTTTAGCTGGTTGATCTCCTGTGGCTTCTTTTTAATCTCTTTTTCACGTTTTTCACGCTATTACCGATTGCGTCAGTCAGGTATTATCAAGCAGCAACAGCTCTTTCACAGTATGGTTGCCTTGGTGTTCGCGGTTTACTTGCTACTATATGGCTACAAGACCTTACCGATTGTCTTCCCAGTTACCTTAGGGATTTGGCTGATCTATCGCTCCGTTTTAAATTTCCGAAAAGCTAACTTCTATTCCAAGAAGATTGAAGAGCTTTCCAAGCGCTATATTTTCTTTGCCTTGCTACAGCTCTTTATCGGCTTGTTCTTAATTGTCAGTCCATTATCAATCAGTGGCATTCTCCTGAATATTATTGGTTTGATTTTCCTGCTTCTAGGACTTCAATCCTTTAGCCTCTTGTTAAAAAGTTAAGAAAAGTTACGTGCAAACCTTTGCATTTAACTGAAAGTCTGATATAATAGAACTGTAAGTGTTTACAAGTTTGAAAGGAGTTACATATGTCTAAAAAAATTATCGGTATTGACCTTGGAGGAACTTCCATCAAGTTTGCTATCCTCACTTTAGATGGTGAAGTTCAAGAAAAATGGTCTATTAAAACAAATATTTTGGATGAAGGAAGTCATATTGTAGAGGATATGATCGAATCGATCGCTCATCGTTTGGAAATGCTTGGGCTTGATGCTTCTGAATTCCAAGGAATCGGAATGGGATCGCCTGGTGTTGTTGACCGTGAAAAAGGTACAGTAATCGGGGCCTACAACTTGAACTGGAAGACCCTCCAACCAGTTAAAGAGAAGATCGAAAGTGCCCTTCATATTCCATTCTTCATTGATAACGATGCCAACGTTGCTGCTTTGGGTGAACGTTGGAAAGGGGCTGGTGAAAACCAACCAGATGTTGTCTTCATGACACTTGGTACAGGTGTTGGCGGTGGTATCGTCGCTGAAGGTCGTCTCTTGCACGGTGTGCGTGGAGCTGCTGGGGAACTTGGTCACATCACGGTTGACTTTGATGATCCAATCCAATGTACCTGTGGTAAAAAAGGCTGTCTTGAAACGGTTGCATCTGCGACAGGGATCGTCAACTTGACTCGTCGTTATGCAGATGAGTACGAAGGGGACTCTCAATTGAAAGTCTTGATCGACAATGGTGAAGAAGTGACAGCTAAAACGGTCTTTGATCTAGCAAAAGAGGGTGACGCTCTTGCTTTGATCGTTTATAAGAACTTCTCACGCTACCTTGGACTTGCTGCTGCCAACATCGGTTCAACCTTGAACCCGTCTAAGATCGTTATCGGTGGTGGGGTATCTGCTGCTGGAGAATTCCTCTTGGATGGCGTGCGCAAGGTCTTTGAAGAAAACTCATTCCCACAAGTACGTGAATCTACTCAATTGGCGCTTGCTACTTTGGGAAATGACGCCGGTGTAATCGGTGCGGCATCCCTTGTATTGCAATAAGATGAAATGGAGATCTGGCTCGTGCTGGGATCTCCTTTTTTTCTGTCTCCTGTGATATAATGAAGACAAAACTGGATTCAAGGAGAGTATATGACAAAAGCAGATACAATTTTTAAAGAAAACATTCGAAAAATCATGGAAGAAGGAGTTTGGTCAGAGCAGGCGCGCCCTAAGTACAAGGATGGTAGAACGGCCAACTCCAAGTACATCACGGGAGCCTTTATGGAATTCGACCTCG
>CABSQC010000065.1 GCA_902479835.1 uncultured Streptococcus sp.
GTCCGATACCTGGGATATAAGCAGTTACTTCGATCAAGTTGCTCAAACGTACACGAGCGAATTTACGAAGGGCTGAGTTAGGTTTTTTAGGTGTCATTGTTCCAACACGTGTTGCAACACCACGTTTTTGTGGTGAAGAAACGTTTGTTTGAACTTTTTTATGACTGTTGTAACCAACGTTCAAAGCTGGTGATTTAGATTTTTCTACTTTTGATTTACGCGGTTTGCGAACCAATTGGTTAATTGTAGGCATCTACATTCTCCTGTGAAATTTTTTATTTTTGGTGATGGTACACTTGGTGACAGCTACCATCTGTGTGTACTTTTGCAACATTTGTCAGCACGTCCCTGTACACTCTTGAGAGACCAAAAGTAAAAAGTACCGTCTATTATTATAACATGACGGCACTTTGATTGCAAGATGTTTTTTTATTTTTTAAAGAAGTCGAAAAAGTTCATTATTGACCAGCTTCAGCAGGTACTTCTGCCCCTGCATCTGCAGCCGGAGCATTCTGTTGTTGCTGTTGTGGTTGAACTGTCGCATTGGCTCCAGCTACTCCAGCGTTGGCATTAGCGTCTGTTTGAGTCTGCTGTGTTGCCGTTGTGTCGCTCTCATAGGTCAGTCCATAATAGTTAGCGATGTATTGGATACGGGCCTCAAGCGATTGCTTTTGAGTCGCATCTTTGACTTTCTTCACAGCAGCCTGGGCAGCGTTCACAGAATCTTGACTTGGAGTTGTTTCCATTTGAACGACTGCTTTTTCAGCAGCTTCTGTATTTTTCTTTTCTTCCTTCTTTTCTTTTTCTTCCTTTGTTTCCTTTTTCACTGGAAGGGATCCTGTTTTTTTAGCAGGTTGAATTTCTGTCGTTACCTGGGCAGCCGTATTCTTTTTAACGGTATACAAACCAGCTACCAAAATAAAGGATAGAGACAGAACTGTCACCAAGCGAATCCACAAAGGACTATTATCAAATCGATCTAAAATTCTTTTCACTTTCTGATCCTCCTTAATTGCTCTTAATCAAAGATATTCCCAACTTCGACACTCAATTTATTTTCTTTCACATCGATGTTGGTCACACGCAATAAGGATTTGTGTTCAAAGAACTCACGGTCGGTTACAGCATTATCTGCAAAGACAGCTACCCCTGCCAATTCTGAATCAAATTCAGACAAAAGGCTGACCATTCCGTTAATCGTTCCGCCACCTTTAAGGAAGTCATCAACAATCAAGACTCGGCTTCCTGCTTTTAGGCTACGTTTTGAAAGGAACATTTTCTCAATGCGATCCCCACTTGAGCCTGAAACATAGTTGACACTAACGGTGGATCCTTCTGTGATTTTTAAATCACGACGGACAATAACGAATGGAACATTCAAGACATTGGCCACTGCATTGGCTAGAGGAACTCCCTTGGTCGCTACGGTCATGACTGCATCAATCTTCTTATCCCGGAAGGCTTTGGCAATGATGCGGCCAATACGATTCAAAATCTTTGGATTGCTCAAAAGATCAGATAAGTAAATGTAGCCACCAGGAAGGATACGGTTACTTTCAGATAGTTGCTTGCAAAGATCCTCGACGATTTCTTTGGATTCTTGATCTGAGATAGACGGCGTAAAGATCACGCCTCCTCCAGCTCCTGTGATGGTCTCAATATTTCCGATTTCCATCTCTTCAAACGCACGCTTAATGATCACGATATCTTCTGAGATGGAAGACTTGGCAGACTCATACTTTTCCGCAAACGTATTGAGGCTAGTCAATTCATAGGGATGGTTGATCAAGTAATTAGAAATCACGACCATCCGTTCACTTCTTCTTAATTTCATTTTCTCACCATGTAGTTTTTTCTATCATTATACCATAAGAAGCGAAAAAAACGAACATTCTGATTTACAGAAGGCCGTTTTTCCCTAATTTTTTTCTTTTTTTTGGAATAGTTTCCGTATTTATCTCTGTTTTTACTGATCGATATTCGGTTTATAGAAAGATCGGTTTTCCATAGCGAAGATTTTATTGGTCATCTCGCCAGGCCCAATTAAACCAAGAGCTGTCGTCATCATCATCATTTCTGCATCCAAATTATCGATCATATGAATAATCTCTGCTTCCATGATCTTGGGGCGAACAGGGCTACCGTATTCGAGCAAGCCATGGTGACTCAAGATCACATGGCGAAGGACAATCACTTCTTCTTTTTGGTCATCAATCTTCAAGTCTTGCAAGACCTTGGTGATTTCTTCATCGATCAGTGCAATGTGGCCGATAAGGTTGCCCCGAACAGTGTATTCTGTATTTTCAGGTCCCGTCAACTCGATCACTTTGGCCAAATCGTGTAACATAATCCCTGCAAAGAGCAAGCTCTTATTCAACTGAGGATAGATATCGCCGATACTATCTGCCAAGCGGACCATGGTTGCCGTATGATAAGCAAGGCCTGCTTCAAAGGCATGGTGGTTGGTCTTAGCAGCTGGATAGCTATAAAACTCTTTCTCATATTTCCCATAGAGGGCACGGACAATCCGTTGCCAGACTGGATTTTCAATTTTGAAAATCATGTTTGACAAGTATTCATGCAATTCCTTAGGATCTACTGGTGGTTTTTCTTTGAAGTCTGCTGGATTGTTAGGCTCACCTGCTTGTGGCAAGCGCATGTTCAGCTGATTGACTTGCGGAGTATTATTGTAAACCTCCCGACGTCCTGACATATGGACCACGCGCCCAGCTATAAAGCTCTCTACATTGTGGGGTTGGGCATCCCATAGTTTGCCTTCGATCGTTCCGGTCTCATCCTGAAATACAAAGGCTAGATAGTTCTTCCCAGCCCGCGTTTGACGCACTTCTGCTGACTTGATCAAATAGAATCCTTCGAACAATTCATCTTTTTTCATTTGGTTAATTTTGACCATCATCTTCTCCATCTTCTATATATACATCTAGTTCCAGCAGGTCTTCATCGCTTTCGATTTGGCGGAGCGTCCGCTCGATGGCACTGGTCCGTCTGGTTAGCAAATCATCAATATTATTGGAAGCATTCTTTAAATGGCGCTGAGTCTTGGCCAGAATCCCTCCAAACTTATGGAATTCTGATTTGACCGATCCCAACACCTTGCTAATGTCATCTGCACTCTTTTGGATGTTGAGCGTTTTAAAGCCAACAGACAAGGAGTTCAAGAGGGCTGATAGGGTGCTTGGACCAGCCACTAAAATTTGTTCGTCCCGACGCAAGCGATCGAAGAATTCTGGATTGCGAACCACTTCGGAATAGAGGCCTTCGGTTGGCAAAAAGAGAATTCCAAAATTAGTTGTCGCTGGTGGAAAGAGGTATTTTTGTTGGATATCTTTGGCAAAACGCTTGATACTAGCAAGAAGGGCCTTGCGGTAACGCTCGATCTCCTCTTTCTCTCCTGATTCATAAGCTTCTTCCAGACGATAGTAGTCTTCCAGAGGGAATTTAGAGTCAATTGGCAAATAGACTGGTTCCTCTCCTTGTCCCGGAAGCTTGATAGCGTACTCTACGCGCTCACTGGACTGAGGAACTGTGATAAATTCTCGCTCATACTGGGTTGGCGTCAAAATATCTTCAATGATTTGACCCAGCTGCAATTCGCCCATAATCCCACGGGTCTTGGTGTTGGAAAGAACTTTATTGAGAGTTCCAACATCTCTCGCTACCGTCTGCATTTCTCCCAGCCCTTTGTTGACCGATTCCAACTGTTTCGAAACAGTCTCAAAGGAAGTCTGCAAGCGGTGTTGCAAGGTTTTCTCCAATTTTTCTTCTACCGTTTGGCGCATCTGTTCTAGCCGCACTTCATTGGACTCTTGGATCTGGCGCATGCGCTCATCTGTTTTGTCCCGATTTTTAGTAAAGTGCTCATTCATCTCAGCGCGCAGAGCCGTCGTCTGCTGGTGGATCTCCACTCGCATCTCGGTTAAACGATCTGTCAGAGCGATCTCTAACTGCTGATTGGCAATCTGGCTTGCTTGTCTTTCTTTTTCAAAACGATAGTCCAACTGGTCTGTCAAATGATCCTCATGGTCTTCCAGCAACTCTCTTAAAGCCGGTCTTGTATCATCTGACCGTTGCAAGAGATAGATGAGGAGGCCCAGATTGAGCAGGCCAATCAGAAGCAGAATGATATTCATATTAACCTCTGTCTTTACTATAAACAATGACAAGATAGCCACGGTCGAGACTCACTTGAATTGGTTGATCTAAAAATTCATTGGAGCCATACATGGCCTTCAAAAAATAATTCTCCGGATGGAGCGGATACTTGGCCCCTGTGATCTCTACGCGACCTTGTCCGACAGGCATAAAACCAACATAGGGCTTAGTAGGATCTGGCTGAATCTCATGGCAGCCAACTGGTCTGTAAATCAGACGATTTTGACCATCGACTAATTGGATCTGCTCCATATAGGGAGCTAGGTCTGGATCGGTCGGCAAAAAGATATTAGACAAAAAGTGATCCAAGCGACCACCAAAGGCACCGTAAACTGTGACTGCAGCATCTGGATAGTCTTCAAAGACTGCTTTCAAGGCCAATTCCAAATCCGTATCGTTCTTTTCAGGGACGGACTGAACCACTTGCTTGGCTTGGGTGCGGATCTTGCTCAAATCAGTTTCAGAAATGGAATCAAAATCCCCCACAGCCATATCTAAAGGCAAGCCTTGTTCCAGCAACTTCAAACAGCCTCCGTCGACACCTACGTAAAGCTCTTGATCTTTTGGTAGTAGAGAAGAATCTCCACCTGCCAATACTCCTATATTAACCATTGATGGCATCTCGGAGCGTTTGCACACGCTCATTGACATCTCCATTAAAGACATAAGAGCCCGCTACAAAGACATTAGCCCCGGCTTCTTTTGCTTGGGAAATACTTTGGCCATCAATTCCGCCATCGACTTCGATATCAAAGTCTAAGCCTTTCTCTTCACGAAGAGCCGCTAATTCGCGCACCTTGTCCATGGTTTCAGGCAAGAAGGCTTGGCCACCGAATCCTGGATTAACGGTCATAACCAAGACTTGATCCACCAAGTTCAAGACATGTTTGATACTGTCTACAGGAGTCCCTGGGTTGATCACGACACTAGCCTTCACACCCGCTTGACGAATTTTTTGAAGAGCTCCGTGGATATGAGGAGTAGCTTCCACATGGATGCTGATGATGTCAGCACCTGCACGGGCAAATTCTTCGATATGGTGTTCGGGATTGGTGACCATCAAGTGGCAATCAAAGACCAACTTGCTATGCGGACGCATACTCTCTACGACACCAGCCCCAAAGCTGATATTTGGCACAAAATGACCATCCATGACATCGATATGAGCATAGTCGGCTCCAGCTGCTTCTAAGCGTTTCAACTCACTTTCAAAATTGGCATAATCTGCACTCAAAATTGAGGGTGCTATTTTCATTGTTTTCATTCTTCTATTGTCTCCTATTTTGGCATTTTTTTCGAAACTTTTTTATAGGTTTCGCGACGGTTTTCGATCTCACTTAGAAATTGCAAGTAATCCTCATATCGGAAAGTCGCAATTTCCTCTGTTTCAACGGCTGGTTTCACCGCACAAGCAGGCTCATGCGTGTGGGTACAGGTACGAAACTTACAAGAGTGGCTCACGTCCGCAATCTCTGGAAAGGCTTGATTTAAGTCCTCACTAGTCGTCACTTCATAATCAAGGGATGAAAAACCTGGTGTATCCGCAATCTTTCCTCCATTTAAATGGTAAAAGCTGACAGCTCGGGTCGTGTGTCGACCACGCCCCAGACTATCTGAAATCTCACCCGTTTCAAGCTCCAGGTCCGGAGCGATTTTATTGAGCAAGGTCGATTTTCCGACACCGGTCTGTCCCATAAAGACGGTGGTTTTATGAGTTAAAAGGGGCAAAAGTTCCTCAATCGACAAGACAAAATCATAGCCAATGGCCTGATAGATTCCTTGGTAGTAGTGGATGTCTTCCATATCTTCTAGCAAGTCCAATTTGGAAATATACACAATAGGATGAATCCCCTTGTGTTCTAGAAGAACCAGAAAACGGTCCAAGAGATTAGCATTAAAATCCGGCTCCTTAGCCGACATGATGACTACTGCCTGATCAATATTGACAATCGGAGGGCGCACGAGGCTATTTTTTCGAGGGGCAATACTCAAAATGTAGCCTTCCGAATTCTCTTCAGCAGAGAACTCTACCTGATCCCCCACATAAGGAGTCTGTCCTTTTTTTCTAAAATTTCCACGAGCCCGTGTCTGGTAAATATGGCCGTCTGACTCCACATAGTAGAAGCCAGCCAAGGCCTTGACGATGGTTCCTTGCAAATCGCACTCCTTTGAGATTAATACTATCTATTATACCAAAAAATGAGAAATAAGGCTGGATTGCTTGATAAGAAAATCTGCAAGCACTTCCTGTAACAGGTTGTAGTCTCATACTGTCTATGGTTTTCATGTTAGGGACTTTGACGTGTTTCCTTTTTTTCCTTGGCAATTTTCCTAAAAAGTGTA
>CABSQC010000066.1 GCA_902479835.1 uncultured Streptococcus sp.
GTTAGAATTCGATTTCGTGGTCCCTCCTCCGCACAGTTGATTAGGCCTGTAAAAGCTGATGAAATCAGCGTAGTAGAGCCCGCTCAACCACTGCGTCTTGCTCGACAATCCAAAAATAATTGATAGGCTAGTACTTCTGTCCCAGCCACTTTTTTTGTGGTCTAGAATATGGTATAATGAGAAGAATTTGAAACGAGCGTCTAGACTTTTGGGGACGACGCTACGGAGAACTGAGGAGTCGGATATGAATCTCACATTACATGAAATTGCTCATCTAGTACATGCAAAAAATGATATCAGCCAATTTGAAGATGTGGCCCTTGTCAAGCCTGAATTTGACAGCCGTTTGATTGGGCCTGGAGACCTTTTTGTTCCGTTAAAGGGAGCGCGTGATGGTCATGATTTCATCGAGACCGCTTTTGAAAATGGAGCCGTAGCCACTTTTTCAGAGAAAGTGATTGAAGGCCACCCTTATATTTTGGTGGAAGATGTTTTGAGCGCATTTCAAACATTGGCTGCAGCCTATCTTCAAAAGACAAAAGTGGATGTTTTGGCTGTGACAGGGTCAAATGGTAAAACAACCACAAAAGATATGTTGGCACAGCTTTTGTCCACTACCTACCTGACCTATAAAACACAGGGAAACTATAATAATGAAATTGGTCTTCCTTATACGGTTCTCCATATGCCAGAAGGGACAGACAAACTCGTCCTTGAAATGGGGCAAGACCATCTAGGAGATATCCATCTCTTATCAGAACTGGCGCATCCCAAGGTTGCTATTGTCACCTTAATTGGGGAAGCCCATTTGGAATTTTTCAAAGATCGAAGCGAGATCGCAAAAGGAAAACTCCAAATTGCGGATGGCATGCCAGAAGGTGGCCTTCTGGTGGTTCCAGCTGATCCGATCGTGAATGCCTACCTCCCTGAAAAACAAAAAGTGGTTCGCTTTGGTCCAGACGAGGAGATTTTTATTACCGAGTTGGTAGAGCGAAAGGATAGCTTAACTTTCCGCGCTAATTTCTTAGAAGAAGCGATTGATCTACCAGTAACAGGAAAATACAATGCGACCAATGCCATGATTGCAGCTTATGTTGCCCTGCAAGAAGGAGTGAGCGAAGCGGCGATTCGTGATAGTTTTGCTACCTTGCAATTGACGCGTAACCGCACGGAATGGAAAAAGGCCAGTACCGGAGCAGATATTTTATCCGATGTCTACAATGCTAATCCGACGGCTATGCGCTTGATTTTAGAAACTTTCTCGACTATTCCTGCGAATCCAAATGGCCGAAAATTAGCCGTCCTTGCAGATATGAAAGAACTAGGGGAGCAATCTGTAGATCTGCACAACCAAATGATTCTCAGCCTCTCGCCAGATGTCTTGGATACGGTTATTTTCTACGGCCAAGACATTGCGGGATTGGCTCAATTAGCGAGTCAGATGTTCCCACTCGGACATGTCTATTATTTCAAAAAAACAGCTGAGGAAGACCAGTTTGAGGACATGGTCAAACAAGTCAAGGAAAGCTTAAAAGAGCAGGACCAAATCCTCATCAAGGGAAGCAATTCCATGCATTTAGCCAAATTGGTAGAGGAATTAGAAAAAGCCTAGCAAATGTGAAGGAAGTTATACAAAAATAGGCTACTATAAACTAAAGGAATAGAAAAATGACATTTTGGGATTTATTGATTACGAACCAAAAATCAGCCCCGCCTGAGTTTGGGCTCTGGTATTTCATTCTGCCAGCTTCTTTGTTGGTGGTTGGCTACTTTTCCATCAAATATGCACAGTCTAAAAGCTACCAACGCTTTTGGTATTGGGCACAATTGATTCAAGTTTTGACCATCAATGCTTGGTATATTCTCGCCCACATGCCTTTGACAGACAATTTGCCCTTTTATCATTGTCGCTTGGCTATGCTTGCGATCCTCTTTGCACCTAGAGGGACCTATATCAAGCAATATTTTGCCTTGTTGGGTGTTCTAGGATCCATTGCGGCTTTGGTTTATCCGGCCTTTGACCCCTTCCCATTCCCCCATATTACTGTACTCAACCTGATTTTTAGTCACTGGGCCTTGTTTGCCAATAGTTTGATTTACCTACAGGATTTTTATCAGTCGGAAAAACAGGACACCTTACGGATTGTTAAGATCACCTTTGGTATGAATGCAGTCATCTTTTTGGTTAATCTTTTGACCAGAGGAGATTACGGCTTCTTACGACGTCCACCAATCATTGGAGACCACGGTGCTCTCTTGAACTACCTCTTGGTCAGCATCGTGATGGTGGCTGGTATTTGCTTGGTCAACCAGCGCTACAAATACAAGATGGTTGAAGAGAGTATTGTTTCGCGTTCGGAATAGAAAAAAGAGTAGATGAGGGAAAGAAATCATGGCACTTTGGGACTTATTTTTCACTAGTCAACCAACCTCCCCTCCTCAATTGGGGGTCTGGTATTTCTTATTGCCGACTTCTTTGGTAGTGGTGGGAGTTCTGTCTGTTCGATTTGCTCACTCCAAAAGCTACCAAACCTTTTGGTATTGGGGACAGTTGATCCAGTTGCTCATCATCAACTCTTGGTATTTAGCAGCTCGCTTGCCTTTTTCAGAGAGTCTTCCCTTCTATCATAGCCGGATGGCCATGTGGATTATCCTTTTGGCCCCCAAGGGAAGCTTCAAGCAATATTTTGCCTTAGTCGGAGTCTTTGGCTCTATTATGGCCTTGGTTCATCCCGTTTTTTATCCCTATCCCTTCCCTCATGTATCCTCGATCAACAATGTCTTTGGTCATTGGGCCCTCTTGGCCAACTGCTTGATCTATCTGGTTCAATCCTACCAGGTGGAAGAAGGGGCTGTTTGGAAGATCTGTCAGATGACGTTTGGGGTCAATGCCATTATTCAGCTCGCGAATCTCGCAACAGGTGGAAACTACGGCTTTATGCGTCGTCCTCCTGTC
Source organism: uncultured Streptococcus sp. (assembly GCA_902479835.1). Taxonomy (GTDB): domain Bacteria; phylum Bacillota; class Bacilli; order Lactobacillales; family Streptococcaceae; genus Streptococcus. The sequence goes on from CABSQC010000066.1 coordinate 2,957, forward strand.
ATAGGTGATCATGGCCTTGTGCTCAACTATTTCATCGTGACAGTCCTAATGACGGGGACACTGATCCTCATCAATACTATCGTTCAGTACAGTAAGAAAAGAAGAATACCTGAATCTGTTTAAATAAGGAGACTTTATGCATCATTTTTTCACTACAGAATCAACAGCACCACCAGCAATCTCAGCACTATGGTATAGTGTGATGGTCTTGTTCGTTGTGACAGCGATTATGATGTCACTTCGCTATTATCAGAATGAGCAATTTCGCAAATGCTTTCAATACTTACAGGGCTTCCAGTTAATTTGCTTGTATCTTTGGTATTTTGCCTACCACATTCCTTGGTCCAACAGTTTACCATTTTATCATTGCCGCTTGGCCATGTTTGCGGTCTTGTTTTTACCAGACAGATGGAAAAGCAAACAGTTCTTTGCCTTGATGGGAGTGAGTGGAGCCATCTTTGCTTTGGGCTATCCAGTCTTTGACCCCTACACTTTCCCTCATATTACGAGCTTTTCTTTCCTCCTCGGACATTACTGTCTCCTGATCAATTCCTTGATTTATCTCTTGAGATGGTATGATCGAAACCTCTTAAAAAATAGTCAGATTGTTCTCTATACCTTTGTTTTAGATTTATTCCTGGTTGGAGTCAATCAATTGACGGGAGGAAATTACGGCTTGATGGCCCGCCCTCCGATTATGAGAGGGGATAAGGTGTGGCTCAACTATCTGGTTGTATCCAGTGTTTTAGCCCTTGCTTTATTGCTCTTTAATCAGTTCTTCAGTCGCAGAAGTGAGCGGGTGAAAGTGAGAAAATAACCAGTATAAAGGTTGGGGCATCTCTGTCTCAACCCTGTTTTATATCAAAGGAGAATATATGAAGCGTTTCTTGCTAATGATCTCCCTCGTTTGGAGTTTGTTTTGTACAATAACGACAGCACATGCGGATGAAGAAGTTCGCTATTCGATTGAATCCTATGTGGGTCACCTCCAATTGCAGGAAGATAGCCAGGCAACATTTACACAAGAGATCACTTATCAGTTTCAGACAGGCTATCATGGTCAATATGTGACCTTAGGAAGCGCAGATCCTCTTCCAAAAGGGTTTAAGATTCATCGTAATCCTGAGGTGGAAGCCTATGTGGATGGGGAAAAACGAGAGATTCGTGTAGAGGAAACAGACCTGGAAGATGGCCGTCAATTAAAAATATACAATGCCCGTATCGTCGGTGGCACAGTCAAGATCAAAGTGAAATGGAAGATTGATCATCTCTTGACTTTCTACAAGGATATTGCAGAACTGAATTGGTTTCCTATTTCAGATGGAGATGAGAAAGTCGCGAAATTAGATTTTTATGTGGATGGCTTGGATGCTAAGCAGGGAAAACTGTATGCCCATACTGGTTACTTTAATCCACCAGCCCAAGTCGAACGGACTGAAACTGGTTATCATATTTGGACAAAGGATTTTCCAAAAAATGGAAAGCTCGAACTGCATGCCTATTGGCCAATGACAGAAGCCCTGCGTCGAGAACAAGCAAATGAGATTAACAAGGGAAAAGGAAAAGAGAAATTTCTCAAAAAAGAGAAATCCATTGAACAAAAAACGTTCCTCTATCGGACCCTTCTACTTAAGGTTGTACCAATTGTAGCAATTCTTTTATTTATCCTCGCTTTCATTCCATGGATCCGGTATTTTATCAGTACCAGAACTCGTCGGATTGCAAAAGGAGTACGATTATACGAACCACCACAGAATTTACCTCCTCTTGTCCTAGCTAAGGCACTGTATCAACTTGATTTTGAACGGATGGTGATATCTAGAGAGAAAGGACCATTAAAATTCAATCATCTCATCCAAGCAACTATATTGGATCTCATTGATCGAGGAAATCTTCGTTTGACTAGGAATGAAAATGGGGAAACCTTGACCTGTCTCCATTATGAAGGCTTGGCTGATTTTGAATTGAAGTTTATTGAAATGATCTTTGATCAAGAATCTGAAATCAATATCAGTGAAGTATTTTCAAGGTATAAAATCGACAAAGCAGCCTTAAAAAAAGATTTTCGAGCTGCTAAATCAGACACACAACGAGACCGTATTCGAAAAGTCGGAAGTGCCGTTCAATCGCTTTTAAAAAAGGATGCCCAGCAATTGTCAAAAGGGGTAGAAAAGGAAATTGCAAAATTAGGATTGCCTTCTTATTTTAGAGACTTATCTGAGAAAGAAGAAGCTTTTTCTAAAACAGGCTGTGCCTTACATTTTTGGCTCTTACTGATCTTATTTGTTAGCATGTGTTTCTTATCTTTTGGATTTGGTTCACACCTATCTTCCTTCTATTTTTGGATGATTGTATTGTTGGTCGTCTTCTTCATTCCATTTTATATTGTTGTAAAACTTCGTGAAGATCATCTACAATCTTTAGAAAACTTGGATGCACAATTTAAATGGATGGCCTTTCGAAATATGATCGAAAGTATTCCAAATTTCAACCAAGCAGAACTTGAGAGTGTCATCCTATGGAATCGCATCTTAGTCTATGCAACCCTGTATGGCCAAGCAAAAAAAGTGAGCCAGGTACTCAAAAATCATCAGATTTCCTTACCATATGAAGACTGGGACACTGTTCTTTGGCTAACAACCTCCCCAAATACCTTCCTAGACGGCTCTACCTTGATGAACTATGCAGATGATTCCTATAGTGTTTCAAGCTTCTCTATTAACTCTTCAGATGGCAGTGGCGGCTTTGACGGCGGTGGCTTCTCTGATGGTGGAGGTGGTGGAGGATTTGGTGCCTTTTGATAGCCGTGAAAAGAAGACTAGAATCTACGGATTTTGGTCTTTTTTTGCGTCCCCAAAAAGATCCATCATTGAAAAAAGTGCCTCTTTTCGCTATAATAGAAAAGATAGAGAAATCGAGGAGAGATCCGATGTAAAGATGAATTTGTAAATTTATCAGAAAATAAAAAGAGAAAGAATTAGGAATATGAACGTACAAGAAGAAATTAAAAAACGCCGTACCTTTGCCATTATCTCCCACCCGGATGCTGGTAAAACGACGATTACAGAGCAGTTGCTCTACTTTGGAGGAGAGATTCGGGAAGCCGGTACTGTCAAAGGGAAGAAAACAGGAAACTTTGCTAAATCTGACTGGATGGATATCGAGAAGCAACGTGGGATTTCGGTAACCTCATCTGTTATGCAGTTCGACTATGATGGCAAACGGGTCAATATCCTTGATACGCCAGGGCACGAGGACTTCTCAGAAGATACTTATCGGACCTTGATGGCGG
>CABSQC010000067.1 GCA_902479835.1 uncultured Streptococcus sp.
CTTTATGAAGAATTAACCCTGAGAGAGCATATCGAGACCGTAGCTATGGCCTATGATTTAAATATGGATCAGGTCATGGTGCGCGTCCAGCCTTTGTTGGAACGCTTCCGTTTGGCTGAAAAATTAGATTGGTTCCCGACCCAGTTTTCAAAGGGGATGAAGCAGAAGGTCATGATTATTTGCGCCTATGCAGTAGATCCAAGCCTTTATATTGTTGATGAACCCTTTTTGGGATTGGATCCTGTTGCGATTGCAGATTTGATTCAGTTATTGGCAGATGAGAAGGCAAAAGGAAAATCGATTTTGATGAGTACCCACGTTCTGGATTCGGCTGAAAAGATGTGTGATGGTTTTGTGATCCTCCATAAGGGTCAGATCCGAGCACAAGGGACCTTGGACGAGCTGCGTTCAACTTTTGGGGATGAGAAAGCAAGTCTAAATGATATCTACATGACCTTGACAGAAGAGGAAACAGCATGAAAGAGTTGATGAAAAAACGGCAACAAACGTTTCGAACTCAATGTGTAAAATATAGCCGCTATGTTCTCAATGATCATTTCGTCCTCTTTATGCTGATTTTCATAGGATTTTTGGCAGTTCAATACAGCCAATTCTTGCAAGATCTACCCAAAGATACAAGCCTGATCCGCTGGAGTCTCATGATTGGTTTGCTCCTCTTGGTTCCGATAGGCTCCATTGCGACCTACTTAGAGAAGCCCGATGCTTTATTTCTTTTGGTAAAGGAAGAGGAAGTGAAAAGTTATATCAAAGGGCAGGCCAAGAAGTCTTTTGTCTTTTGGTTTTTGATTCAAAGTTTTGTCCTTCTGTTATTTGTGCCTCTTCTTCTGGCAACGGGGCTGGATAAACTTGCTATTGTAGCTTATATCCTTGTCTTAGGGGTGGCTAAAGGGGCTGTTTTTAGCTGGAAGGAAGCGCGCTTCTACCAGGATGGAAATTTGAATTGGACCTTAGCCATTGCTCGTGAGAATGCAAGGAAACAATTGATCCTTCGCTTCTTTGCCTTGTTTACAACGGTAAAAGGTATTACTAACAGTGTCAAAAGAAGAGCCTACTTGGATGGTTTCTTAGGGCTTCTTCCCAAAACACATGGGAATACGTGGCTTCACTTATATATGCGCTCCTTCCTACGGAATGGAGATCTTTTCTCTATGACTCTCCGACTCTTGGCTCTTTCCATTCTCGCTATGGTCTTTATCCCCCAAACTCTAGTGGTGATCGTTCTTGTAGCCTTGCTCAATTATTTGATCATTTTTCAATTGTTGGGACTTTATAGCGCTTTTGATTACCAACCGTTGACCCTTCTTTTTCCAATGGAAAAAGGAAGTAAAAAGGCAGGATTGAACAAAACGCTTCGCTTGTTAATGGGGGTTGTAACAGTGATAGAAGGGGCGATTGGGCTGGTCTTTATGTCAGATAAAGTCTTGCTGATGGGCTTATTAGCTTATACACTTGCATTAACCCTGATCTACCTTCCATTTAAGATGGCGCGCTTGGTTGACGAAAGTCGTTAAAATTAGTAAAATAGATTGGAAACTTTTTACGGAGGAAAAGATGGACTCGAATGAAAAAGAGCTAAGCCTCACCCCAATTCCTGGAAAGAGTGGGAAGGCCTACATGGGGACCTACCCAGATGGTGGGCGCGTTTTTGTAAAAATGAATACGACCCCAATCCTTGCGGGTCTAGCAAAAGAACAGATTGCTCCTCAATTGTTATGGAGTCGACGTTTGCCAGATGGAAATGTGATGAGTGCCCAAGAATGGTTGAATGGGGAGATTCTTACGCCAAATGGAATGTCAAAAAAACAAGTGGTCAATATTTTAACGAGATTGCACCGTTCTAGACCTTTGATGACCCAATTAAAAAAACTTGGGTATCCTGTGGAATCTCCTTTAGAGTTGCTCAATTCTTGGAGTAACCGCTTGCCAATTGCCCTACGTCAGAACCATTACATCCAATCAGTTGTAAAGAATTTACGGAAGACAGTGCCAGCCTTTCGGGAGGATTATGCGACGATCGTCCATGGGGATGTCCGTCATAGTAACTGGATTGAGACAGAGAGCGGCTTGATTTATCTAGTCGATTGGGATTCCGTTCGTTTAACTGACAGGATGTTGGATGTGGCGCATATCTTGAGTCACTATATTCCAGATTCCAATTGGCGCGATTGGTTAGGTTATTATGGTTACAAGTACAACCAAAAGGTGTTTGATAAACTCTATTGGTTTGGTCAATACTCTTTCTTGTGCCAAATTGCTAAATACTATGAAAATAATGATTTAGAAAATGTCAATCGCGAGATCTATGCTCTGCGCAATTTCCGGTTGAAATATGGAAAGGAAATATGAGAGTTAGAAATCGCAAGGGAGCGACTGAATTATTAGAAGCGAATCCGCAATATGTGGTCCTAAATCCAGAAGATGCCAAGGGAAAGTGGCATAAAATTTTTGGGAATGACCATCCTATTCATATCGAAGTGGGCAGCGGGAAAGGGGCCTTTATTACTGGGATGGCCAAGGCCAATCCAGAGATCAACTACATCGGAATTGATATTCAAAAATCGGTCTTGAGTTATGCTTTAGATAAGGTCTTAGAAGCTGATGTTCCTAATATTAAATTACTTTGGGTAGATGGGGATAGCTTGACTAACTATTTTGAAGATGGAGAAATTGATCAGCTCTATCTGAATTTTTCAGATCCATGGCCAAAGAAACGTCATGAGAAGCGTCGCTTGACTTACAAGACCTTCCTAGACACCTTCAAGCAAATTCTTCCAGAACATGGGGAGATTCACTTTAAAACAGACAACCGAGGTTTGTTTGAATACAGTTTGGTGAGTTTTTCGCAATATGGAATGACTTTGAAGGGAGTCTGGTTAGACCTTCATGCTAGTGACTTTGAGGGCAATGTCATGACGGAGTATGAGAAGAAGTTCTCAAGTAAAGGCCAGGTCATTTACCGTGTAGAAGCACAGTTTTAGCATATTCCTTGCAATCATTGGGAAATCGTGCTATAATACATTGAATGAATAGAAAAGGAGAGGCGGGGAAATATCTTCGCCTCTTATCTATGAGGAGGTGGCAACCATCGCAACGATTGTTGACTTAGTAACAGAAGTGATTCAGCCAGCTATAAAGGAACCATTTGAATTGGTCGATGTTGAATATGGCAAAATGGGTGGTGACTACGTCTTAAGCATTTTCGTAGACAAACCAGAAGGGATCACACTGAATGATACAGCGGATTTGACAGAAATCATTAGCCCGCTATTGGATCAAATCAAACCAGATCCATTTCCAGAACAGTACTTTTTAGAAGTTACCAGTCCTGGCTTGGAGAGACCTTTGAAAACCAAGGAAGCACTCGAGGGAGCTGTTGGCAAGTATGTCAATATCAGCTTGTATAAGGCTGTTGAAAAGCAAAAGGTCTTTGAGGGGAACTTGGTAGGTTTTGAAGAGGATGTTTTGACCATTGAGTATATGGATAAAACACGAAAGAAAACTGTAGAAATTCCTTATAACCTTGTGTCCAAAGCAAGGTTGGCTGTAAAATTGTAACAGAATGAAAGAAAGGATGCCTTTATAGAAGAGGCAAGAAAAACATGAGTAAAGAAATGCTAGAAGCCTTCCGCATTTTGGAAGAAGACAAAGGGATCAAAAAAGAAGATATCATCGAAGCCGTCACAGAATCATTGCGTTCAGCTTATCGCCGTCGTTATGGACAATCAGAAAGTGCAGCGATTGAATTCAATGAAAAAACTGGAGATTTCCGTGTTTATACGGTTCGTGAAGTGGTGGATGAAGTCTTTGATAGCCGTTTAGAAATCAGCTTGAAGGATGCCTTGGCCATTAGCTCTGCTTATGAGTTGGGTGACAAGATCAAGTTTGAAGAAGCACCAGCTGAATTTGGTCGCGTAGCAGCTCAATCTGCCAAACAAACCATCATGGAAAAAATGCGGAAGCAAACGCGCACCATCACCTATAACACTTATAAAGAGCATGAAAATGAAATTATGAGTGGAACGGTAGAGCGCTTTGACAATCGCTTTATCTATGTCAATCTTGGTTCGATCGAAGCTCAATTGTCTAAACAGGACCAAATTCCAGGGGAAGTCTTCCAATCTCATGATCGCATCGAAGTATTCGTCTACAAAGTAGAAGACAATCCTCGTGGGGTGAATGTCTTTGTTAGTCGGAGCCATCCAGAAATGATCAAACGTTTGATGGAACAAGAAATTCCTGAAGTTTATGATGGAACTGTTGAGATTATGAGTGTAGCGCGTGAAGCTGGAGATCGTACAAAAGTTGCGGTTCGTAGCCATAATCCAAACGTAGATGCGATTGGGACTATTGTTGGTCGTGGTGGATCGAATATTAAAAAGATTACCAGCAAGTTCCACCCAGCTCGATACGATCAAAAATTAGACCGTATGGTTCCGACAGAAGAAAACATCGATGTCATTGAATGGGTTCCAGATCCAGCTGAATTCATCTACAATGCGATCGCTCCTGCAGAAGTGGACCAAGTTATTTTTGATGATGAAGATAGCAAACATGCTCTCGTTGTGGTCCCTGATAACAAGTTATCTCTTGCCATCGGTCGTCGTGGTCAAAACGTTCGTTTAGCGGCTCATTTGACTGGTTACCGCATCGATATCAAATCTGCTAGTGAGTTTGAAGAAATGGAAGCAGCTCAAGAAACTTTTGAAGACCAAGTAGGAAGTGGCGAAGAGCAAGTCGATTAAGAGAGGGAGGGAAAATGGTAAAAACAAGAAAAATCCCTTTAAGAAAATCTGTCGTTTCAAATGAAATTATTGATAAGCGCGATTTGCTCCGGATTGTCAAAAATAAAGAAGGACAAGTCTTTATCGATCCAACTGGCAAAGCCAATGGTCGAGGTGCTTACATCAAGCTAGACAATGAAGAAGCGGCACTTGCTAAGAAAAAGAAAGCTTTCAATCGTAGCTTTAATATGGAAGTGGAAGAAGCTTTCTATGATGAATTGATCGCTTATGTAGATCATAAGGTGAAGAGAAGAGAGTTAGGCCTTGAATAAGCAAAAGATAAGTAATTTGTTGGGCTTGGCGCAAAGAGCAGGAAAACTCATTTCTGGAGAAGAACTCGTGATCAAAGCAATCCAGGAAGAAAAAGCAAAATTAGTTTTTCTGGCAAATGATGCAGCTAGTAACCTGACAAAAAAGGTGACAGATAAGGGTCACTATTATGAGGTTCAAGTATCTACCGTGTTTTCAACACTAGAATTAAGCACTGCAATTGGACGTGCCCGTAAGGTCGTCGCTGTTGTAGATGCTGGATTTTCAAAGAAAATGAGGTCTCTTATGGAATAGAAGAGGAGGACAGCAATTGTCTAAGAAAAGATTATACGAAATTGCCAAAGAATTGGGCAAGGAAAGTAAGGAAGTCGTCACTCGTGCGAAAGAATTAGGTTTTGACGTCAAGAGTCATGCATCTAGTGTCGATACTGATGTTGCTGAAAAGCTGATCAAGAGCTTTGCAGCGAAAAAAGAAACAGTCGAAAAGAAAGTAGCAGAAGTGGCTGCCAAGACAACGGCTGTCGCAGAGAAAAAAGAAGCAGCGCCTGTAAAGAAAGAAGAGGCAACTGAGACAAAATCAGTAACACCAGCTGCTAAACCAAAGAGTCGTAACTTCAAAGCGGAACGAGAAGCGCGTGCAAAAGAGCAGGCTGAGCGTAGAAAACAACAAGACAATCGTCCAAAACGCGATCGCAAAGACAATCAGCGTTATGGTGATAACCGAAATCAACGACCACAAGAGCGAAATGAACAACGAAATCAAAGTACAGATCGTCGAAATAATAGACCAGATCAAAGACGTAATGCTCAACCCCAAGTAGCACCAAAAATTGATTTCAAAGCGCGTGCAGCAGCACTGAAAGCTGAACAAAATGCTGAGTACGCACGTGGAAGTGAAGATCGCTACAAACAACAAGCTGCAAAAGCAGAACAAGAACGTCAACAGCGCCGGAAACGGGTAGAAGCACCAGAAGTGAAAGCACCGGTACAGGAGCCAGCTGTTGAGAACCGTACAAAACCAGCTGTTGCTGCTGCTCCAGCTCAAGTCGATACACGTCGGAAGAAACAAGCGCGACCAGATAAGAAACGCGATGATTTTGATCGTGAAGAAGATGGTCCAAGAAAACAAAAAAGGAAACGAAATAGTC
>CABSQC010000068.1 GCA_902479835.1 uncultured Streptococcus sp.
TAATTCGTTAGAATTCGATTTCGTCGTCCCACCTCCGCACAGTTGAGTAGGGCTGTAAAAGCTGATGAAATCAGCGTAGTAGAGCCCACTCAACCACTGCGTCTTGCTCGACAATCCAAAAACAATTGAGAGGCTAGGACTTTTGTCCCAGCCTCCTTTATTTCCTCCGCTCTGCATAGTCGACAAAATGGAACTTGTCTAATTTGTGTCGGCTTTCTGTGAACTGGAATTGGCGTCCGTCTGCTAGGTGAACTTGGGAACGGACTGTCACCACGTGTTTGTCTTTTCCAAGATCCAGTAAGATCTTATCGCGATTATCGATTGGTGAAATCAAGATTTCTTTCTTATTGGGTTGAAGTGTTTTTTTGAAAAATATTTTTGAAAGCGCTTGAAAATGCAAAGTCATTCCCTTATAATAAAAGAGGAAAACTTTTTAGGGATGGAGAAACGCATGAGAAAAAACGGTAAAAAGATTCGCCTACTGGGAGTAGCCGCCTTATTGGCTAGTCAGTTGGGGGTCTTTAGCAGTACCCTCACGGTAGTTGCAGACGAGACCACAGCTTCGACTTCAGAGCCAGCGCTAGTGACGAACACTAGTAGTGAGGAGAGCTCGACAAATCATTCGACTTCCGCTACTACAACAACTCCAGAAGCTACGACGAGAGCTTCGAGTGATAGAGGAGAGATATCTAGCAGTTCCTCGGAGGATACCGAAGAGAAAACGGTTAAGATTGGGGAGATTCAAGGGGAAGCGCAACGCTCTCCACTTGAAGGCCAAAAGGTAGCCATCAAAAATGCGGTGGTGACCAAAACAGACCGCTATGGTTTTTATGCTCAAGATATTGAATCAGATGGTAATAGTCGGACTTCAGATGGGATTTATGTAGTTTCTAAATACAAGGTCAAGGTCGGTGACAAGGTAAAAATCACCGGTACTGTCAAGGAAGGTTATATGGAAGAAGTCACCTTGGGAGCTGGGAAGACCTTTAAGGAACCGACGAATAGTTTAACGGTGACCATGTTGGTTGATGCTTGGATCACAAAAGACGGGACAGCCCCTCTTCCAGAAGCTGTGAATATCACTGCGGGGATGCCGGCAGAGGTGAAGACTAATCCAACTGCTTATGCTCCAGAAACCGATGCCCTCGATTATTGGGAAAGTCTGGAAGGCATGTTCACTGTGGTAAAGAAACCGCATGTTCTAGGTCCCCAGTATAAAGGAGATATCTATGTATTGGGAGAAGATTTTACAGGCCTTCCTTTAAACAATATTGGAGGTCTGAATCTACGGCCACATGCGCAAAATACAGCGACGATCCCGATTTATGTTGGTAATCAGTTTGTCGCAAAAGCCAAAGATTACTTTGCAGAAGATGTGACAGGAGTGGTGACTTATCGGAATAGCTTTTATAAGGTAGAGCCCACTCAACAGTTGACAGTTCAAGATGGTGGCTTGCAGCGTCAAGCAGCTCAAACCCAACCAAGTGAGGACAAGCTGACCATCGCTTCCTATAATATTGAAAATTTCTCGGCTAACAATGACAAAAATGAAACGCCAGAGGATAAGGTGACGCTGATTGCCAATTCCTTTATCCATGAAATTCACAATCCGGATATTATCACTTTGATCGAAGTGCAGGACAATAATGGTAGTGTGGATGACGGGACGACCAGTGGTCTTGAAAGTGGACGCAAACTAGCCAATCGGATCAAGGAATTGGGTGGCAAGAGCTATGAGTATACGGAGGTTGCTCCAGTAGATGGCGCTGACGGAGGAAAGCCAGGTTCCAATATTCGCTTAGGAATTCTCTACAATCCAGAACGTGTGACCTTAGCCAAGAAAGAGGTAGCGACTAGCAACGAAGCAGCACAATTTGACAAGGGACACCTGGTTAAAAATCCAGCTCGGATTGCCCCTAATGACCCATCGTTTAATCATACTCGCAAGTCTTTAGCTGTTGAGTTTGAATTCAAAGGTCAACCAGTTGTGGTGATTGCTAATCACTTGAAATCAAAAATCGGAGATGATGCTATTTATGGGGCAAGCCAACCAGCAGTGGAACATACCTTGCCAACTCGTGAAGCACAAGCTAGTGTCATCCATCAATTCGTCCAAGAAGGATTGAAGCAAAATCCGAAGACGACCTTCGTTTTGACGGGTGATTTTAATGATTACGATTTCTCAACCACAGCACAGATCCTTGCGGGCAATGAGCTAACCAACTTAATGTCCCAACATGATGCAGGTGATCGCTATTCTTATTTCTACCGTGGTAGCAATCAAGTATTGGATAACATTTTTATCTCAAACAACATGGCAACCAAAGCAAGGTTTGAACCAGTCCATATCAATGCTTCCTTTATGAAGGAACACGGTCGTGCATCAGACCATGATCCTGTCTTGGTCCAAATCGACTTTAGTGGAGCACAAACTCCAGGAACGCCGACGGATGATCAACAAGGGAATTCAGGCCAAGCAACGGAACAAACCAGCCCTTCTTCATCGAATACAGGAACTCAACTAGTCCCTCATCAGGAGCAAGCTAATGAACAAAAGAGTTCAACATCTGAAAGCAAAGAGAAGGGCAAAAACGAAGATGAGAAGCAAGAAGACAAGGAAGAGGCAGCAACAGAAACTAAGACACCAGGCAAACGGAAAATCCTTCCATCTACTGGACAAGAAACAAGCTATCTAGCTCTTTTTGGGGTGGCAGTAGCTACGATGAGTCTTGTCTGGTATAAGAAGAAAAGGATAACTCACTAACGTTTTCTAAAAGAAAGATCTAAAAAAGGAGTCACTGGCTCCTTTTTTTCTTCTATTTTTCTCCTAAAATACAGGACAGATAGTCCCATATTGGAAACTGTACTAGGACAATGAAAAATTCTGAAAAGAACAGTTTCTTTTCAAAAAAGAAGCTTAAACTCTTTAAAATAGATGGAATCGTGTTATAATAAAGTCATAAAACGTTTTCAAGAGAAGAGGTTCCTCAATGGAAAATGAAACAGTTGACTATGGAAAAGTAACAGGAATGGTACACTCAACAGAAAGTTTTGGTGCAGTAGATGGGCCTGGGATCCGCTTTATTGTCTTCCTTCAAGGCTGTCAAATGCGGTGTCAATACTGCCACAATCCAGATACTTGGGCAATGGAAACCAACAAATCCCGTGAGCGGACGGTGGATGATGTCTTAGAAGAAGCCCTCCGTTATCGTGGATTTTGGGGCGAAAAAGGGGGAATCACTGTCAGTGGTGGAGAAGCCCTCTTGCAGATTGACTTCTTGATTGCACTTTTTACTAAGGCTCAAGAGTTGGGCATTCATTGTACCTTGGATACCTGTGCCCTTCCTTTCCGGAATACACCTCGTTATTTGGAAAAATTCGACCGCTTGATGGCGGTGACAGACTTGGTGCTTCTTGATATCAAGGAAATCAATGATGAACGACACAAAATTGTGACCAGCCATACCAATAAAACGATCTTAGCTTGTGCTAAGTACTTGTCTGATATTGGAAAACCAGTCTGGATTCGCCATGTTTTGGTGCCAGGTTTGACGGACCGAGATGATGACTTGATCGAGCTTGGAAAATTTGTTAAGACCCTGAAAAATGTTGATAAATTTGAAATTCTCCCTTATCATACCATGGGGGAATTCAAATGGCGGGAGTTGGGCATTCCCTATAAATTGGAGGGTGTGAAACCACCGACAAAAGAACGGGTTCAAAATGCAAAAGATTTGATGGAAACAGAAAGTTACCAAGATTACCTGAAACGGGTCAAAGGATAAAACGTATAGACAGTTGGGCCTTCCAGCTGTCTTTTCTATTGAAATGCACAACTATTCCCTTTCTTTAAATGGCAAAACGTGCTAAAATAGAGTGAATCTATAAATGAAATAAAGAGGTAGAAACATGTCAAAAATTCTCGTTTTTGGTCACCAAAATCCTGACTCAGATGCTATCGGCTCATCTGTAGCTTTTGCTTATCTTGCAAAAGAAGCTTATGGTTTGGATACAGAAGCAGTGGCTCTTGGAACTCCAAATGAAGAAACAGCTTTCGTATTGGACTATTTTGGTGTGGAAGCACCACGCGTCATCACATCAGCTAAAGCAGAAGGTGCAGAACAAGTCATCTTGACGGACCACAATGAATTCCAACAATCTGTTTCAGATATTGCTGAAGTAGAAGTTTATGGTGTAGTGGATCACCACCGTGTGGCTAACTTCGAAACTGCTAGCCCACTTTACATGCGTTTGGAACCAGTTGGATCAGCATCTTCTATTGTATACCGCATGTTCAAAGAACACGGTGTAGCAGTGCCAAAAGAATTGGCAGGTTTGATGCTTTCAGGTTTGATTTCAGATACCCTTCTTTTGAAATCTCCAACGACACACCCATCTGATAAAGTGATTGCACCTGAATTGGCAGAATTGGCTGGTGTCAACTTGGAAGAATACGGTCTTGCAATGCTCAAGGCTGGTACAAACTTGGCAAGCAAATCAGCAGAAGAATTGATCGACATCGATGCTAAGACTTTTGAATTGAACGGAAACAACGTTCGTGTGGCTCAAGTCAATACAGTTGATATTGCGGAAGTTTTGGAACGCCAAGCTGAAATTGAAGCAGCCATCCAAGCTGCAAATGCGGCTAACGGCTACTCTGACTTTGTTTTGATGATTACAGATATCGTCAACTCAAACTCAGAAATTTTGGCTCTTGGTGCCAACATGGACAAGGTAGAAGCAGCTTTCAACTTCAAACTTGAAAACAACCACGCTTTCCTTCCAGGTGCCGTTTCACGTAAGAAACAAGTGGTACCACAATTGACTGAAAGCTTTAATGCTTAATGATAAATGGGGAAAACCATCGTTAAAAGGAGTTTCGACTCCTTTTTTGCTAGGAGAAGATCATGTTAGAAAATGGCGATTTGATTTTTGTCAGTGAAAATACAGAAATGGGGCAGGCTATCCAGGCTTCTACAGGTAACTACAGTCACGTGGCTATCTTTTTGGACGGTTCCATTTATCATGCTACGGTGGAAGGTGGCGTCCTGGTCCAGGCCCCTGAGGACTTCTTCGAAGCTGGAAAAGTCTATGACCTTTATCGCTATCCGAAAATCGATCTCAAAGAGGTCAAAAAGTTGTCGGAAAACCTTTTAGGTTCTCCCTACAATGCTTCCTTTTATCCAGATGGAGATGGTTTCTATTGTTCCCAGTTTGTAGCAGCAATTCTTCCTATTTTTGATACCATTCCAATGAAGTTTGGAGAGGGAGAAGAAGAGATTAGTTCCTTTTGGAAAGCCTACTACAGAGAACTAGGACTAGCTGTACCTCTGAATCAACCCGGAACCAATCCGAGTCAGTTAGCCCAGTCTCCCCATCTACAGTTTAAAGAAAGGTATTTGGATGATTACAATCATTAATCCCACACGTTTGACACGTCAGCCATTTTTCAAGGACTTGATCAACTATTTGGATCAGCACGACGATGTGATTCTGCGGCAAATCAAGGCCCAATTTCCAGATCAACCAGTGGATAAGCTGATGGAGGAGTATATCAAAGCGGGCTTCATCCTTCGAGAAAATAAACGCTACACCCTCAACCTGCCCTTCTTGGAGTCAGCTGATCGGGTTGAACTGGATCAAGAGGTCTTTGTCCGAGAGGATAGTGAATTTTATCAGGAACTGAAAGCCAAGGTCTTCCAAACGGAACTCCGCAATACTACCAATGAAGCGATTCTCATAGAGGAGACTGATTTCGAGCGAAATGCACAGACTCTTTCCAATTACTTCTACAAGGTGGCTCAGCAATATTCATTGACAGAGGAGCAAGAGAAGCTCTATGCTATTTTGGGAGATGTCAATCCGGAGTATGCTCTCAAGTATATGACTAGCTTTTTGCTCAAGTTCCTCAAAAAAGATGAAGTCCAGCAAAAGCGCAGAGACATCTTTGTCGATAGTTTAGAAATCCTAGGTTATATCCGAAAAAATGATGAAGGCAAATATAAATTAGCAGTGGACTTAGACAAGGAAAGATTGATGTTTATCAAACAATAAAAGGTTAGGAAAATTTCCTAGCCTTCTTTCGTTTGATTATAGGTAACGTTCAGCAATGGCGGCATCCCCTGGATATTCTTCTTT
>CABSQC010000069.1 GCA_902479835.1 uncultured Streptococcus sp.
CTCTTGGACCAGTATAAGTCACTGGCATGATACGGACCTTCGCCATTTTGGCAATGATGGCAACACCACCTTTGACGTCTTGAGAATGACGGCTTCCACTTGGAAACATAATCAAGGAACGGTTGCTCTTTTTCAGCATATTGACAGGATACTTAATGGCTTCTGCTCCCGGATTTTCACGGTCGATCGGAAAAGCCCCACACATACGAATCCACCAGCCAAAAATACGATTGGTGAAGAGTTCTTTCTTCGCCATAAAGATAAACTGCTTTGGCTTGGTCGCAAAGGCCATATAGACTGGATCCCACCAGGTCCGGTGAGGCGATACCAATATGTAGTTCTCTTCCCGATCTGGAATATTGTCCTTATGATGGTAATGGGCATTGCCATTTAAAACCCAAAGAATAAAGGCAACAAGGCCACGTAAATAGGTATAAAACATAGTTGTTCCTCAAATCCATTTCATTAATCTCTACAAGATATTCCATCATGTAAAACGTTCCTTCTTATTATACCGTATCCTGATTTTGACCGCAAACTTTTTTTAGATAAAAAATGTCTCAGCGGACCTATTCTAGATAGTCTTTTTCTCAAAAAAATGATATCATATTGTCTATGGAAACGAATGAATTAAAGGGGTTATCCCTCAGTGAAGTCCGCAAGAAAATGGATCGCGGACAAACCAATGATTTTACAACGAATACAAGTACCAGTACCTGGCAAATCATTAAGCGCAACGTCTTCACCTTGTTTAATGCCTTAAACTTTGTGATTGCCGTAGCCTTGGCTGCTGTACAGGCCTGGAGCAATATGATCTTTTTCGCGGTTATTTGCTTCAATGCCATTACAGGGATTATGACCGAAATGCGCGCCAAGCGGATGATTGATAAACTCAATCTCATGAGTCGTGAGCTGGTGACTGTCATTCGAGACGGGGAAAAGGATGCAATTCCACCAGAGAAGCTTGTCCTAGGTGATCTAATGCTTCTGTCTTCGGGTGAGCAGATCCCTAGTGATGCTGAAGTCATGTCCGGTATTGCAGAAGCTAATGAGGCTATGCTGACTGGTGAGAGTGACCTGGTCTTAAAAGAAATTGGTGATGAACTGCTTTCTGGTAGTTATATTGCCAGTGGTCAAGTCTATGCCCGTGTCAAGCGAGTTGGGGCAAACAACTATGCCAACAAACTAATGATGGAAGCCAAAACCTTGAAGCCTATCAATTCGCGTATTCTCTATAATTTAGCGAAAATCTCTAGCTTCACTGGGAAAATTATCATCCCATTTGGCCTTGCCCTCTTCTTTGAAGCATTGTTGATCAAGATGCTACCGATCAAGGATTCTGTCGTGAATTCTTCCACAGCTCTCTTGGGAATGTTGCCAAAAGGAATTGCCCTACTGACGGTTACGTCTCTTTTGACGGCGGTTATTAAGCTCGGCATGCGCAAGGTTCTTGTTCAAGAAATGTATTCAGTGGAAACTCTGGCGCGTGTGGATACCTTGTGTCTAGATAAGACCGGGACCATCACTCAAGGAAAGATGACAGTCGAAGCTCTCCATAGCTTATCCGAGCATTTTTCTGAGGAAACGATCCAGGTCATCCTCTCTGCTTACATGCAAAATAGTGAGGACACCAATCCTACTGCTCAAGCTATTCGCAAGGCTTATGGGGAGTTGGAGCATGCTTATACTGCGGAAAACATTATTCCTTTCTCAAGTGATCGAAAATGGGGAGCTATGCATCTATCCAACCTCGGAACTGTCTTTCTCGGTGCTCCTGAAATGCTACTTCAAGAAAATCCAATTGCTGTCGTCGAAGCACAAGGCCGTGGATCGCGCGTTCTCGTCTTAGCCCACAGTTCAGAACAGATCAGCATGCAGGAATTGAAACTGCCTGAAAATCTTGAAGGGATTGCCGTTATTGAGATTACGGACCCCATTCGTGAAGGGGCTTCAGATACTCTTGAGTATTTGCGCTCTGAAGGCGTGGATCTCAAAATCATCTCCGGTGATAACCCTGTGACGGTCTCTTATATCGCTCAACAAGCTGGCTTCAAAAATTATGAGAACTACATCGATTGTTCAAAAATTTCTGATGATCAATTAGTGGATCAAGCAGAAGAAACAGCTATCTTTGGGCGCGTGTCTCCTCACCAGAAAAAACTGCTTATCCAAACCTTGAAAGCAGCTGGTCGAACGACAGCTATGACTGGAGACGGGGTCAATGATATCCTCGCTCTTCGTGAAGCAGACTGCTCCATCGTAATGGCTGAAGGAGATCCTGCAACCCGTCAAATTGCAAATATTGTTCTTTTGAACTCTGACTTTAATGATGTTCCAGAAATTCTTTTTGAAGGCCGTCGTGTGGTGAATAACATTGGACGAATCGCTCCAATCTTCTTTATCAAAACGATCTATTCCTTCCTCTTGGCTATCATCTGTATTGCCAGTGCTCTCTTCTTTAACGTCAACTATTTGCTGATTTTCCCTTTCATTCCTATTCAAATCACCCTGATCGACCAATTCGTCGAAGGATTCCCACCATTTGTGTTGACCTTTGAACGCAATATCAAACCGGTTGAAAAACACTTCTTGAGACGTTCCCTTCTGTTAGCCTTACCAAGCGCCTTGATGGTCGTCTTTAGCGTCTTGTTCATTCGCCTTTGGGGAGCAAGCCATGGTTGGTCTGCAGCCGATATGTCTACTGTATCCTATTACTTACTTGGATCCATCGGTTTCCTATCCGTCATCCGTGCTTGCCTTCCACTAAATATCTGGCGCGCCCTCCTCATCCTCTTCTCTGTTGTAGGATTCTACGCATCTGCGGTCGTATTGAAAAACTTGATCGAGATTTCACTCCTTACAGCCACTACTTTCCCAGTTTATCTGGCATTGATGGCCATCTTTACAGGAGTCTTTATCCTCACAACGATTCTACAAAAATATGAATTTGATTAAAAAAAGTTGAGAGTAAAACTCTCAACTTTTTATGTTCTAACGATCTTTCCCCGAGCCTCTTTTCATGCTATAATAGAGCCATGACAGATATCGAATTAAAAGACGGCGAGCGCGTCAACCAACTCTTTTCAAGTGATGTAAAAATCATACAAAATCGGGAAGTTTTTAGTTACTCCGTGGATAGCGTCCTGCTCTCGCGTTTTCCAAAATTGCCCAAGCGAGGATTGATCGTGGATCTCTGCGCTGGAAATGGAGCTGTGGGACTATTTGCAAGTACCCGAACAGAGGCTCAGATCATTGGTGTCGAAATTCAGGAACGTTTAGCAGATATGGCTACCCGTTCAATTACACTCAATGGCTTGAACCAGCAAATGTCCATGATCACCGATGACCTCAAGCATCTCCCCCAACATATCAAGGGGAGTAAGGTGGATATTATCCTTTGCAATCCCCCTTATTTCAAGGTTGATGAGCATTCCAATCTCAATGAGAGTGAACACTACCTCTTAGCCCGGCATGAAATTACCACCAATTTAGATGAGATTTGCCATGTGGCCCAGCGGGTTCTCAAATCAAATGGTCGCTTAGCGATGGTCCATCGTCCAGATCGCTTTTTAGATATCATCGAAACCATGAAGCGTTACAATCTTGCACCTAAGCGGATCCAGTTTGTCTATCCAAAAGTGACCAAAGAGGCGAATATGTTATTGATTGAGGCGATCAAGGATGGCTCACTGGATGGTTTAAAAATTCTGCCTCCTCTCTTTATTCACAATGAAGATGGCAGCTATACAGACGAGATTCATGAGATCTACTATGGAAACTAAGGCTTACATGTATGTTTTAGAGTGTGCGGATGGCTCTCTCTACACTGGCTATACCACTGATGTCGAAAAACGCCTGAAGACTCACAATGCTGGAAAAGGGGCTAAATACACACGGGCTCGCCTCCCCGTTAAACTTCTTTACAAAGAATCCTATCCAGATAAACCCTCTGCGATGTCTGCCGAAGCTCTCTTTAAAAAGAAATCGCGCCAGGCAAAGCTAAACTATATCAAAAAGAACCGTCGGACTCCATAGTCCAACGGTTTTTCATTTACAAAATGGTGATACGGTACTGGTGACTCCGTGTTTCTTGAGGAGCCAACTGGATCACACCTTTTTTATCTTCGAAGAAATCGCCCTCTTCTGCAGATGTGGAAATACCCGTCCAAGGCTCTAAGGCAATGAAGGGCCCCTTATTATTAGTAGACCAAAGGACCAGATTTTCAAAATCTGCAAAATCAAATTCCAAACCTTTACCTGATTTTTTCGAGAGGAGCTTCACAGATTTAGAGGCTAACTGATCTAAAATAATGGCATCTTTTTCAAATAGTTCATGTCGCAAAGGTAGGCTACGCTTATGATCGAAAAATGGCGTCCGCTGCAGGCGATCGACCAATCCAGTTTCTGTGAACAAGAGAGGGACGCTGCAGGTTTCTTCTTTTTCAAAAATCAACTCGTAGTCTTCATAGTCTTCATCTGCTAAAAGGGGACAATGAAAAGCTGGATGCCCTCCAATGAAATAAGGCATGACTTGATCAGACTCTAGATTTTGTACACGATAGGTGATGGTGATTTCTTTCCCTTGTAATTCATAAACGATTTCCACTCGAAAATGGTAGGGATAATTTTGCAAGCTCTCGTCGTTTGAGGTGATTTCAAAGACAAGACGATGGTCTGTTTGTTCTTTTAGCTCAAACTCTCTCTTGCGAATAAGACCGTGTCTTGGAAGCTGGCCTGTCTTTACTCCATCTTTTAGATGATACTGTACTTGGCCATTACGGACGCTCCCACAAATTGGAAACAGCACGGGTGCTTGTCCTGACCAATACTCTGGATCCCCTTGCCAGAGATATTCTATGCCTTCTTTATTACGAATGGAGCTCAATTCCCCTCCAAATATCTTACATTGTACTTCTAGATCATCGTTTCTTAATGCAATAACCATGGACGCCACCTCTTTATAATTGATATAGTTATTATATTCATTATAACCTTTTAGCTAAGATTGTCAATTTTTATCTTTTTCGTTAAAAATTTTTAAAAAAATAAGAAAAAAACCTTGACAAAGCACAGAAATAATTGTAGACTTAATATGTTAACAGAAACATTTCGTTTTAGGAATCCGTTCTTTCTGTTTTCTGACTTTTTTAGGATGCTCCTTATCATGATACATTTTTTCTAAAAGAGTCAGTTATCATTTAGGTCTCCTTATAAATATACAAGGGTTAACAGCTAGTTAACCCTTGTATTTTTGATTTTCATTAAAAAGACGGCCTATTGCTAGACCGTCTTTAGAATTTATTTATCCCCTTTATTGCGGATGACAAAGCCATTTTTCTTTTCATTGGAAGTGCGATGAGGACGTTTATTACCTTTGCCCTCAAAGTCTCGGCTATTTTTATTTGACTTGCGTTTGAAATCACGGCGTCCACCTTCACGGTCATCTCTGCGATTTCGATCACGGCGTTGGTCTCCACGACGGCTATTTCCACGGCCCCCTTTGCCTTTCCCACCAAAGCCACCACCGGATGGTTTAAATGGCAATGGTTTTTCACGCGCAATTTCAACTTCTGGAAGGCTGTCTGGATCTTGAACGGTCAAGCTCAAAATATACATAGCCAATTCTTCAGGAGTGAATTCTGCAGCCAATTTGCGAGCATCCTTACCAAACTTCTCAAAGTTGGTCCGGATTTTTTCATCTTCAAAGTCTCGCTCAATTTTCTTCAGCGCTACTTGTTTTTTCGCTTGGAAGGCTTCTTCTGCTGTTGCAGGTTTCATTCCCTTCATCCGCTTTTTAGTCAAGTTCTCAATGATTTGCAAATAGCCCATTTCATTTGGCGAAACAAAGGTAATGGATTGCCCTGTTTTCCCAGCACGACCTGTCCGTCCGATCCGGTGAACATAGCTTTCTGGATCTTGTGGGATATCGTAGTTGTAGACATGGGTAACACCTGAAATATCCAAGCCACGTGCCGCAACGTCTGTTGCTACTAAGACGTCCAAGTTCCCATTTTTAAAGTCACGAAGGACTCGGAGACGTTTGTTTTGATCCAAATCTCCGTGAATTCCTTCTGCCCGGAAACCACGAATC
>CABSQC010000070.1 GCA_902479835.1 uncultured Streptococcus sp.
ATACTAAAGAGATCCACACCGAGTTCACGTTGTTTCAAAATATATTGCTCACGAATCGATTGCGCCGAAAGGTCTTGATTCCCTTTTTCGATCAAGAAGGCTTCTAATTGTCGGAATCCCCACTGACGGGAGTAGCATTTTCCTTTATTATCAAAGAGATAAATACCATCTAGGAAGAGTTGCAATTCATCCAGTAACGGCTCTGGAACCTTTAAAACCCGTTTTTGGCCATCTTTGCCCACTCGAATAACATGAAAGTCCAGCTGAATATCTTCGACCTTGACTTGGAGGATCTCACTTGGCAATAAGCCCATCTCCAGAATCAACAAGGCCATCAAGCGTCCCTGAGGGTTGGTTGATTTTTCCCAAAAATGGGTCAGATCCAACAATTCCCGATCATGGGTCTTGGCCGGTTGAATTTTAGGCAATACCAAACGATGGTATTCAGAAATAAAGCGTTCTTGATACAAATAATATAAAAATTGGTTGACGGCAGATAATTTTCGTTTTTGAACCGCTGGTTTAAAATCTTTAATCAAAGCTTGGTAAATTCTCAAATTTGTCGGTGTCACTTTTCCATGGATCGACTCAATAAACTGATCCAAATCATAGAAATAGGCAGACTGAGAATTTTCACTTAATTCTTTTTGATCAATAAAACTTGCAATAAATTCTTTCATTTTGGAATCATCTCGTATTCATTTGAAAAATCATGCATGAGCGAATTGATGGCTTTAAGAATCGATTTCCGTGTAATAATCCCTTGGAAATAGCCTTCTTCATCCACCACAGAAAGGAAGGAGTCATCCACCAACTTGTGAAGGACTTCTGTCAAATTGAAGTCTAAGCCGATGACCCCGACCTCCTTCTTTGCAACGTCTACGATATCCATCGAGGCAAAAGTCTCCTCAGGAATCTCGTGTTTCAATTGATAAGATAGAATATCCGTTAGGGAGATCGTCCCCACAAACTTGCGTTCATCCGTCACTACCGGAATACGACTATAGCTAATCTGGCTCAACAACAAGACAGCATGGTCTACATTGTGGTTATCAATCAAGACCGCTAAATTTTTGGCTGGAGTTAAGAACGTCTCTTCCTGCGCCAGCAAGAAACGTTCAAATTCCTTTGCTATCATCTGCTAAACTCCTTTGTCAATTCAGGATACAATACATGGTCTCTCGTGTAGTACTCTACCTTGTAATGAGAATCATCTATCTCAATTTTAGCATAGAGACACTCTCGAATCAGACCGCGTGGTTGACTGATCGATCCAGGATTCACAAAGAGGGTTCTTCCTTCCTTCCAAGCATCTGGGATATGAAGGTGGCCGTAAAGACAGATATCTGCTTCTTCCTCTTGGGCCCACAGATCCAATTTTTGAAAACTAAAATTGATCTGGAAGAGATGCCCATGGGTCTGGATGATCCGTGTTGGCCCTAGTTGGGTCACCAAGCGTTCTGGATAGCCCTCATAAAAATCCATATTTCCTTGGACAACGTGGATCCCTTCCCAGACAGGATCGTCACTTTTTAGCTCAGAATCCCCATTGTGAAAGATCCCATCGACCTGGCCTAGGTATTTTTCTTTAATAGCTTCAACAACGGAGCGGTCTCCATGCGAGTCACTCATCACGATGATTGTTTGCTTTGCCATGATGGAAATACCTCCAATAACTTTTTAACAGCTAAAGCACGATGCGATTGTGTATTTTTTTCTTCAAGTGTTAATTCAGCGGCAGCACGGCCCGTTTCCCCAACTAAGAAGAGTGGATCATAGCCAAACCCGTTTTCACCCTTAGGTTCAAAATTAATATACCCTGGCCAATCAGCTTCAACCACCAAGCTTTCCTTGCCTGGCCTTGCAACCACCAAGGTCGTATGGAACTGGGCTGAACGATCTTTCAAGTCAAAAACCATGGCCAATTCATGCAACAATTTCGCATTGTTTTCCGTATCTGTCGCACCAACTCCCGCAAAACGAGCTGACCAAACTCCTGGTAAGCCTCCCAAGATATCTACCTTCAAACCTGAATCATCCGCTAAGACTGTTTTCCCAGTTAGCTCTGCGATGGTTTCAGCTTTTAGGCGGGCATTCTCCTCAAAAGTCATCCCTGTTTCTTCGACTTCTGGAAGCTCTGGATACTGATTGAGGTTTTCCACTTCAAAGCCTAGCTTTTCAAACATATTGCGGAATTCTTTGGTTTTTCCCTCATTTCGAGTCGCAATGAGAATCGTATCTTTGACCTTGTCTTGACCCAAGAAGGCTTCCAAATCCAGCCCATCACTTGGCAAATGCAAATAGAGCAATTTCCCTTTTTCAACCAAGAGCAAGGCTCCTTGACGCTGTACGATCTCAAAAGCTCTTCCCTTGACTTCATTCAAGATTTCAGTCAAAAAGGTTAGGAAACGAAAGGCTGAACCATAGCGCATCACCGATAGATTAAGCGGAAATCCTTCAGGATCCTTGGCAAAGAGAAGTTCCAGCTGGTCTAACAGAGTGGAAGCTTCCGCAGGAACTTGACTAAATTGATTGTAGTCTGCATCTTCTCCCCATTGGGCAATATACCAATCTTGGGAATCTTTGTATTCAAATAGTTTGTCACTCATAAATTTACATGCTCCACATTCACTGAACGTTCTAGCCATTTTTCGGCAATCGCTGCAAAGCTATTGGCATTTGCAGTGGTATAAAAGCGGTGGGTCTGCTCTAAGAGTTCGCGGCTCTTATTGAGCTCAAAATAGTTTAATAAGACGGAAATATCCCGAACACACTCTGCCCCACTATCAATCAATTTGACATCCGGTCCCATCACATTTTGAATGATCGGTTTTAAAAGGGGATAATGGGTGCATCCCAAGACCAAGGTATCAACCTTTCCAACTAGTGGTTTTAGGGTTTCGTAAACCACCTTTTTGGTCACACTGGATGCCAACTCGTTGGATTCCACTAAAGGAACAAACTTGGGACAAGCTAAACTGGTGACTTTCATATCTGGTGCCAGACTTTGAATCTTCTCTTTATAAATTCCAGAAGAAACTGTCATCGGTGTCCCAATGACCCCAATTTTTTGATGGGTCGTTGATTTAATGGCTGCAGAAGCTCCGGGCAAGATCACTCCCAAAACAGGAATATCAAGTTTTTCCTTGACTTCTTCCCAAACCACTGCAGTCGCTGTATTACAAGCTAAAACAATCATCTTGACATTTTTGGTCAGAAGGAAGTTCACCATCTGCCAAGTATACTCGCGAATTTGGTCTGCTGGTCTCGGACCATAAGGTGCACGCGCTGAATCTCCAATATAGACGACATCTTCGTGAGGAAGCTGACGGAGCAATTCGCGGACAACAGTCAGGCCTCCTACTCCAGAATCTAAAAAACCAATCGGTCGGTTATCCATATCTCTTCCTTCCAAAAGGAGGGACTAAGAAATTCCTCCAAGCCCCTCTCATTTATTATCGTGAGATTGCCCCACTCTTATTTTTTCTTGTTTTTCGCCAGTGCTGATTTTTGTTGGGTCACAATTTGGCGATAGACTTGTTGAACTTTTGCTTCGCTTGGACGTTGGCCACTGGCACCTAAAAGTGTGCGGACTGCTTCAACATTCAAACGGGGGTTTGATGCAAATTCTTTTTCAAATTGACGACGAAGCAAGAACATTCCTGCAACCATCCCACCAAAGAAAGCTAAAATAATCAACAAAATTCCTAAAAAGAGATTCATACAATTTTCTCCGATCCATTATTTTTACATAACTATCATTATATCAGACAATCGCTTATTTTTCAATGTCAAAGCCGTAGAGTGTCGCAAGATAATCTTCTGGTTTTTCTGCTCGACGAATCAAACGGGCCTGCCCATCTTCTTGAAGCAAAACTTCTGCAGAACGCAATTTGGCATTGTACTGATAGCCCATTGAAAATCCATGGGCTCCGGTGTCATGGATCACGAGCAAATCTCCAATCTCCGTCACGGGTAGTTCTCGTTGTTTCGCAAATTTATCGTTATTTTCACAGAGACTTCCCACGACATCGACCACTTCAGTCGGTTCCTCTGGACGATCCATATTGGTAATATGGTGATAAGCACCGTACATAGCCGGTCTAAGAAGGTTCACAGCTGAAGCATCGACACCCACATAGGTCCGGTAGGTTTTCTTTTTATGCGTCACTCTGGTTACCAAAAGACCGTGTGAAGCTAGCATAAAGCGACCAAGTTCGGTATAGATTTTCACATGACCAAGTCCTGCCGGTTTGAGAATCTCATCAAAAACGCGGTGCACGCCTTCCCCAATAATAGCAATATCATTTGGTTCTTGCTCTGGCTTGTAGTTGACCCCAACTCCACCAGAGAGGTTGATAAAGCCCAAATGGACACCTGTTTTCTCGACGACTTCCACTGCCAATTCAAAAAGTTGACGCGCTAGCTCTGGATAGTAATCGTTGGATACTGTATTAGAAGCTAACAAAGCGTGAATGCCAAACTCTTCCACACCTAGTTCTTTCAACTCGATAAAGGCTTGGATCAATTGCTCCTTGGTCATTCCAAACTTGGCTTCTTCCGGATTGTCCATAATATCAGTTCCCAGTTCAAAAACTCCACCAGGATTATAACGGCAAGAAATAACCTTGGGGATGCTAGTCACAGACTTCAAGAAAGCAATGTCTTCATAGGCGTCCAGATTGATCGTCGCTCCTAATTCTCTAGCATAGACAAATTCATCAGCTGGCGTGTTGTTAGAAGAAAACATGATCTCTTTTCCACTAAAGCCAAGTTTATCTGCCATTAACAATTCGACGTAGCTGGCAGTGTCAACTCCACAGCCCTCTTCTTGCAAAATTTTTAGGATCGATGGGTTCGGAGTCGCCTTGATGGCAAAGTATTCTTTAAATCCTTCATTCCAAGCAAAAGCTCGATGGAGGGCACGAGCCGTTTCACGAATTCCCGCTTCATCATAGAGATGAAAAGGGGTAGGAAATTTTTGGGTCAGGCTTTCTAATTGTTCACGGGTTACAAAAGGTGTTTTCATAAGTACTCATTTCTATTCTTTAGTCACTATTAGTATAGCACAAGTCGGAAGACAAAAAAAGCCGAGGCTATTGCCCCAGCTCAATCTCTCTTTGATTAGTCGTTTCTTCCGAAGATACGAAGAAGGCTGATAAAGAGGTTGATAAAGTCAAGATACAGTTCCAAAGCCATGGCCACTGCCCAGCCTGTCGCAGGTTGACCATTGGTTTGATCATAGACATAGCGGATTTTTTGGTTATCCCAAGCTGTCAATCCTGCAAAGAGGAAGACAGAGATAATACTCAAGATATAATCCATACCAGAACTTCTCAAGAACATGTTCACAACAGAAGCGATGATCACACCGATCAAGACTCCCATCAAGGCACGTCCCATTCCAGAAAGGTCTTTTTTCACGACGCGTCCGATAGCTCCCATGACAATAAACATCAAGGCACTGACCAAGAAAGCCTTATAAACCGTCGCTTGCATGTAGCGAGCAATGATAAAGCTCAAGGTAAAGCCATTCAAAGCTGAGTAGATCAAGAAGATCGGAAGAGCAGACGGGCTATTTTTAACAGCCTTCCCACTTGCAACAAAGACCAAGATCAATTCTACAACAACTGCTGCATAGTAAACCATTGGTGCTGTTGTCAAGATTTGAACGAAGAAATCTTGAAAGACTGTCATCATCAGGCCAGACACAAGGGCTGAAATCCCAACACCAATTCCTACTAATGAATAGATTTTGTTATAAAAAGCATTCAATCCACTTTGTTCTTGGATTACTGAATCATTATACATATAAACAAGTTCCTTTCAAATTTGTTTACTATGATTTTAACATTTTTCGATGAAAAAATCTCCTTTTGGCCATCTTTTTACGCCAAGGTTCTGAAGCTTCCTTAACAGCCCAGTATTTATCCACCATGGTCACCACGAAGGATTCTTTGTAGCGAGGCGGAGCAAGGGTAGCCCCCCACATGTGTTTAATAATGATGTCTTCTTCCTTGGCATTGAGATCTGTGATCTTTCGTGCATTTCTCACGGCAAT
>CABSQC010000071.1 GCA_902479835.1 uncultured Streptococcus sp.
GCACTGGTCAAGAGCCAACTTGCCAGCACTGACGCCTTGCTTGTCGAGGTTTATTCCGCGGGCAATACTGATGTTGTTTTTACACAAGCCCCAACCCACTATGAATTATTGATCAGTAACAAACACCGAGCTATTCGTGAAACTGAAGTAGAAAAAATTCGTGAGTTCTTTTTAAAACGTAAGATTGATCTTCAAATCATTGACCAATCCGCTATTAAAACCCTCTACTCCGATAAACTAATTGAAATTTCCTTTCCAATTACTAAGTAAGGTCAATTTGCCTTACTTTTTTATTTGGTATCTTTTCCAAAAAAATCCTTTCACCTCGATTATGAGATGAAAGGATTCTTTATTTCTGATAGATCATTTTTACGTGAGGGGTAGAAGCCAAGAGAAAGGGCTCGCTCACCGTTTGAAAACCTAATTTTTCATACAAGCCTACCACCTGTTCTTGAGCCTCAATTTCAATGGTCCGTACAGGAAATCTCTGTTCACACAGGTCCAAAATTTGCTCTACCATAGCCTTTCCTAGTCCTTGACCACGACTGCCTTTGGCAACAGCCACTCGGCCAAAATGAATCGTCAGCCCCGTTGCGAATATGCGAGCATAGGCATCCACACGTCCTTCCCTATTTTGATGAAAAAGATGGATAGATCGATAATCAACATCATCGAGATCATTGTAGATCCTAGTTTGTTCCACGACAAAAGTCTCTAATCGTAGCTGAACGATCTCGTAAAACTCTTTCAGTTCTAGTTCCTTAAATTCTTTCTGGTACCACATAACTTCCTCTTTATTGAAAAGTCGCAAGGAGACTCTCTCCCTGCGATTTTTCACATCTTATTATTTAGCTTCAAAGCCTTCTGCTACTGCATCCGCAAAGTTCTCTTCAACAATGCTTGCACAGTGGTCACAGATAGTTGCATGGTAATGACGTTCTGCAGTTGTTGGGTCGATACGACGGCAACGGTCACAAACCTCACCAGCTGCACGGTCAACTGTGAAGGCTACATCTTCAAAGGCCACTGCACCTTCTGGGGCTGGTCCTTCTGGGGCTGGTCCTTCTGCGATCGTCAATTCAGAAACAATCAAGAGTTGGGCAACATTGCTATCAACAGCTCCAAGAAGTGTTTTCACAACTTCATTTGGATAAACTGTCAAATGAGCTTCGAGTGATTTACCGATCACTTTTTCATTCCGCGCTTCTTCCAAGGCTTTTTGCGCTTGACCACGGAAGTCCATGAAGGCTGACCAAGTATCCAAGATTTCTTCTTGGTTGGCAAACGTTTCTGCTTCTGGCAATTCTGACAATTGAACGAAGTCTTCTGCTTCAAACTCAAGATAGGACCAGATTTCTTCAGCAGTGTGAGGAAGAATTGGCGTCAAGAGTTTCGTGATTTTCACAAGGATATCATAGAAGACTGTTTGCATTTGACGGCGTTCGAGGGATTTAGCTCCTTCGATGTAAACAACATCCTTGGCAAAATCCAGGTAGAAGGCAGACAAATCAACGTTGATAAAGTTAACAAGCGCCTTGTAGATCGTCAAGAACTCAAAGTTTTCATAAGCATCACGGATGGTTTTGACAAGCTGGTTAAAGCGAATGGTCATGTACTTGTCCACTGAACGAAGCTCGTCATAAGCAACTGCATCCTCAGCTGGATTAAAGTCAGAAGTGTTGGCAATCAAGAAACGAAGAGTATTCCGGATCTTACGGTAAGTCTCAGACACTTGGCTCAAGATATCCATTGAGATACGCACGTCATTACTTGAGTCTACACTGGTTACCCAGAGACGCAAGATTTCAGCACCAAATTGCTTTTCAACATCACTTGGAGCAATGGTATTTCCAAGAGATTTAGACATCTTCTCACCTTTACCATCCAAGGCAAAACCTTGAGATAAGATTTGTTTGTATGGCGCGACACCATGGTTCGCCACAGAAGTGATCAGAGATGAGTTGAACCAACCACGGTATTGGTCTGAACCTTCTAGGTAAAGATCCGCTGGGTATTTGAGTTCTGGACGGTTCACCACAACCCCATTCCATGATGAACCGGAGTCAAACCAGACGTCCATGATATCTGTTTCTTTTGTAAATTCACCATTTGGTGAACCTGGATGCGTAAATCCTTCTGGCAAGAGGTCTTTGGCATCACGTTGCCACCAGATGATCGAACCATGTTCTTCAAAGAGTTGAGCCACATGTTCGATGGTTTCAGCTGTCATGATTGGTGTTCCGTCTTCTGCATAGAAGATTGGAAGGGGCACACCCCAGGCACGTTGACGAGAGATCACCCAATCACCACGGTCACGAATCATGTTATAAAGACGCACTTTCCCCCATTCTGAGTGGAATTTCACTTTTTCAATTTCATCCAAGATATCTTGACGGAATTTTGATACAGAAGCGAACCACTGTGGCACGGCACGCCAGATGATTGGTTTTTTCGTACGCCAGTCAAATGGGTAGGAGTGAGAGATTTCTTCTTGAGCAAGGAGCAAATCTCCAAGTTTTTCGATAACCGTTGGAACAACCTTGTCATAGAACTGACCTGCAAAGTCAGGACCAGCATTCTCCATCATGATTCCGCGTTCATTAACAGTAACAGCAACTTCGAGGCCATTGGCAATCCCTACATTGTAGTCATCCTCACCAAAACCAGGAGCAGTATGGACGATACCAGTACCTGAATCAAGGGTTACATGCTCACCAAGGATCACCAATTCATCCACTTCCGGATCCCATGGGTGTTCTGTCACGATATGGTTCAATTCTTTCCCTTGGTAAGTCGCAAGGACTTCAGCATTTTCCCAACCGAATTTTTCAGAAAGGCTTGGCAAGAGCTCAGATGCTACGACATACTTGCGGTCAGATCCAGCAGGTTTCACTACGACATAATCAAACTCTGCACCTACCGTCAATCCACGAGATGCTGTAACCGTAAATGGAGTTGTTGTCCAGACAACGATGTAAGTGTCTGTATCTAGGACACCCTTTCCATCTTTAACTTTGTTCGCATAGTAAAGGGAAGTAGAAACCAAATCATGGTATTCAATCTCTGCTTCAGCAAGGGCTGATTCAGAAGACCAAGACCAGTAAACTGGCTTAGCTCCACGGTAGATATAGCCTTTATTGGCCATTTCACCAAAGACCCGGATTTGCGCTGCTTCATAGTCAGGCGTCAAGGTTACATAAGGATGGTCCCAATCACCTGAAACA
The DNA here is from genome assembly GCA_902479835.1 of uncultured Streptococcus sp. GTDB lineage: Bacteria > Bacillota > Bacilli > Lactobacillales > Streptococcaceae > Streptococcus. Next base: position 3,225 of record CABSQC010000071.1, read on the forward strand.
CCTAAGCGTTTAAAGTCTTCGCGTTGTTTATCTACTTGAGAAAGAGCGTATTCACGGCAGAGTTTTAGGTACTCAACCAAGTCCATTTCTTTACGTTTGACACCTTGTTTAGCCAAGACTTGCTCAATTGGCAAACCATGGGTATCCCAACCTGGAATATAAGGGGCGTAAAAACCTGACATAGACTTAGAACGAACAATGATATCTTTTGAAATCTTGTTCATGGCATGTCCTACGTGGATATTTCCGTTGGCATAGGGAGGGCCATCATGAAGGGTAAAATGCGGTTTTCCTTCATTCAACTCTTGACGGCGTTGATACAATTTTGCATCTTCCCATTCTTTTTGCCAAACTGGTTCTTTCGTTGGAAGCCCAGCCCGCATTGGAAAAGCTGTTTTCCCAAGATTCAATGTTTCTTTGAGTTTCATTGTGTCTCCTTATTGATTTAAAAGCTATAAAAAAAACACGAGCATCCTAAAAAGGACGATTGCTCGTGGTACCACCTTTGTTCGAGAAGTCGCAAGCGACCTTCTCCTCTCATCCCGTAACGAGGGAAACGTCCGTTCTTACTCAAGGGTTCAGAACGAATACTGTAAAAGGATAATCCATTAAGAGGGAGTGCAGATCTTCCACCATCATCTGCTCGCTAGACCTATCATTAATGGACCTGTTTTTACAAAATTATAAAATATTGACAGATTCACGATTTGCATCATCTTCTGGTTGAACAGTTTCTTCAACCGCAACGACTTCCTCATTTTCATGACGAGCGTGCTCTGCTTCTTCTAAAGCGGATTGAACTTTTTCATTCAAACCTTCAAACGCTTGTGTTGCACCCAATTCTAAATTAGCAGCTTCGATGCGTTTTTGCAATTCTTCGATTTCAGCTGGAGAGAATTGACGAGTCAAATCAATGTTATCATCTTCTGCATGATGATGGTGAACTGATTCACCCAAAGCTTTCTCCACAATTTCACGGAAAGCTTCATCACTTGTTTGAATGTACATAGCTGTTGGACGAAGAATTTCATCCCATTCAGGTGTATCGATAATGCTCAATTGGCTTTCGATGGTTGATTTCAAACGTTGATGGAAGACGCGTGTCTTGTTCTTCAATTCCTCTGTTTCAACAGCAACCTTCTTGGCATTATCCGTTGCATGACGAAGAATTTCATTTGCTTTTTGTTTTGCTTCATCTACTAAGTGCTGTGCATCTTGTTCAGCTTGACGAACAATATTTTCAGAACGTTCGTTAGCTGCTTGTTTGACACGTTCAGCAGTATCCTGTGCAATCAAAACAGATTGACTCAATGAATCTTTCATTTCATCAAAATAGTTTAAGCGTTCTTCAAGAGCTTGAATTTTTGCTTCTTGATCATGATTTAAACGAACAAGATCTTCATAATCGCGAACAACGATATCTAGAAATTCTTCTACTTCGTTCGCATCATACCCTCTAAATTTAACGCCAAAAGTTTTATCTTTAATTTCTAAAGCAGTAAGAGCCATAACTCCTCCTCATTTTTTACTTAAGAGTACTTCAACAGTTACTTTATATTTTCCACTCTTTGAAATACCATTTTCAGAAACAATTTTAAGACGCCCAAAGCGTCGGACACTGACTAAATCATTCAGACCTACAGCATAGCTAACATTGGAAGTAGTCGCATAGTTAACTTTCACTATACCAGAACTAATCAACTGACTAGCTTGTGAGCGCGAAAGCTTGAAGGTCCCAGCAATCACCTTATCTAACCGATAACTCGACACGAGAATATCTCGCTGCTGGCTTTCTTCATCTATGATCATTTGTTCAGAGAGAGGAACTTCCCTCAGCTTAACAGGTACCCGAGAAATTTTCTGGATGTGATCCATGAAATAGTGAACAAAACGCTGTTCAACAAATACTTGGATCTTTCCATCACTCGTCAGAATATCTCCAAAGGACTTGCGCTCCACACCTAATTGGTGAACAATGGTCCCCAGTACCTGGGAATGGGTCAAGTGATGAAATTTTGAAGCATAGACCATTTCCAATAAGGCCAGATCAAAGTCACTTGGATCTAATTGGTAATAATCTGGAGCAACAATAACCTTGGCATACTCCATTTTCTGCTCATCACTGGAAGCAAAGACCTGTAATTGGTAGCTTGCCGCGACATTTCGTAAAATACCGACCTGATGAGGGTTTAAAAAACCCGTCACCTCAACAGAATAGCGTTCCACCACTCTTTCAGACAATTCAATACAACGATCAATGAATTCGTGATCTTCGCGATTGAAATGTTGGTAAATCTCTGTCTGTCCCATCGTATTCTATCCAATCAAAAGTAGGAACAAGCGGGCTAATAACTGATTCATCAAGTTCAAGACCAAAAGTGCTACAAGAACTGTAAAATCCAAGCCCCCAAACTGTAATGGTAACTTTCTAAAAAGGCTCAAAAATGGTTCAACTAGGCGGTGAACCATTTGTCCAAGAGTACTCTGAGGTGCCCCAGGGAACCAAGATAGTAAGGCATAGATAACAAGAATGATGGAATAGATTATAATGATACTTGAAAGATATTGAAAGATAATCATCTTATCGATTACGTTTCATATCATAGTCGAATTCTGTCACTTCCACATCATTTGGTACGCGCATATCTTCCACATTAACGACTACATTAATTCGAGTCAACTAGTACATGGTGCTTGCAACACGGCGAAGATCTCCAGCCAAAAAATAACGCGCTGCCTCTAATTAATACAAACAACGACGCGCTTGTAC
>CABSQC010000072.1 GCA_902479835.1 uncultured Streptococcus sp.
CTTAACAGACTTGCTCCATGGACATGAAACAGAAAATACCAAGTCCCATCCGATGTTGGTGAGTCGCCCGGTAAAAAAGACAGCTTATATCGTGATTACATCCGATCGTGGTTTGGTTGGAGGTTACAATGCCTCCATCCTTAAAACCATGATGGAAATGAAGGCAGAATACCATCCAACTGGAGATGACTTTGAAGTGATCTGTATTGGAAGCGTCGGTGCGGATTTCTTCCGTGCCCGTGGGATTCAGCCGGTTTATGAATTGCGTGGTTTGCCTGATCAGCCTAGCTTTAAGGAAGTTCGCAAGATCATTTCGAAAACAGTCCAAATGTATCAGGAAGGCTTGTTTGATGAGTTGTACGTCTGTTACAACCACCACGTCAACAGTTTGACGAGTCAAATGCGGGTGGAACAAATGCTTCCAATTATTGATTTGGACCCAAATGAAGCGGATGAGGACTATGTATTGAATCTAGAATTGGAATCTAGTCGAGATGCCATTTTGGATCAATTGCTTCCTCAATTTGCTGAAAGCATGATCTATGGTGCCATTATTGATGCTAAAACAGCTGAAAATGCTGCTGGGATGATGGCCATGCAAACTGCAACAGACAATGCCAAGAAAGTCATTGATGAATTAACGATTCAATACAACCGTGCTCGTCAAGCAGCGATTACACAAGAAATTACCGAAATCGTTGCGGGTGCTAGCGCCCTTGAATAGTTGTCGGATACAATTTTAAATACAAAAACAGATGCTTGAAAGAGAACTTTTGAGCAGTAGAAATTACTTAGAATAGGAGAATGACATGAGTTTAGGCAAAATTTCTCAGGTCGTAGGTCCCGTCGTAGACGTTGCCTTTTCCGTTGGAGATAAACTTCCTGAGATCAATAATGCGCTTGTAGTCTATAAAAATGACCAACAAAAATCAAAAGTCGTTCTTGAAGTAGCTTTGGAACTTGGTGATGGGGTCGTACGGACCATCGCCATGGAATCAACCGATGGTTTAACCCGTGGAATGGAAGTCTTGGACACAGGTCGTCCAATCTCTGTTCCTGTCGGAAAAGAAACCTTGGGACGTGTCTTCAATGTTCTTGGAGATACCATTGACTTGGATCAACCTTTTGCTGAGGATGCTCCTCGTGACTCCATCCACAAAAAAGCTCCATCCTTTGACGAGCTCTCTACTTCAGAAGAAATTCTTGAAACAGGGATCAAGGTCATTGACCTCTTAGCCCCTTATTTGAAAGGTGGGAAGGTCGGACTCTTCGGTGGTGCCGGAGTTGGGAAGACTGTCTTGATTCAAGAATTAATCCATAATATTGCCCAAGAACACGGTGGTATTTCTGTATTTACCGGTGTTGGGGAACGGACACGTGAAGGGAATGACCTTTACTGGGAAATGAAAGAATCTGGCGTTATTGAAAAAACAGCCATGGTCTTTGGACAAATGAATGAGCCACCTGGAGCACGGATGCGTGTTGCTTTGACTGGTTTGACCATTGCGGAATACTTCCGTGATGTCGAAGGTCAGGACGTTCTCTTGTTTATCGACAATATCTTCCGTTTCACCCAAGCCGGATCTGAAGTATCAGCCCTTTTGGGACGGATGCCTTCAGCCGTTGGTTACCAACCTACTTTGGCAACTGAAATGGGGCAATTGCAAGAACGGATTACGTCAACCAAGAAAGGTTCTGTTACATCCATCCAAGCCATCTATGTGCCAGCCGATGACTATACAGACCCAGCGCCAGCAACCGCCTTTGCCCACTTGGATTCAACAACCAACTTGGAACGTAAATTGGTACAATTGGGGATCTACCCTGCGGTGGACCCATTGGCATCAAGCTCACGTGCCCTTTCTCCAGAAATCGTAGGAGAAGAACACTATGCAGTAGCATCTGAGGTCAAACGTGTCCTTCAGCGTTACCATGAATTGCAAGATATCATTGCTATCTTGGGGATGGATGAATTGTCTGACGAAGAAAAGACCTTGGTTGCTCGTGCTCGCCGGATCCAATTCTTCTTGTCACAAAACTTCAACGTTGCGGAACAATTTACCGGTCAACCTGGTTCATACGTACCTGTTGCAGAAACTGTTCGTGGTTTTAAAGAAATCTTGGACGGAAAATATGACCATCTTCCTGAAGATGCCTTCCGTGGTGTTGGATCGATCGAAGATGTGATTGCCAAAGCTGAAAAAATGGGATTCTAAGAAGAGGTGAAAGATGAGTCAAATGAACGTCCAAATCGTTACACCGGATGGACTGGTTTATGATCATCATGCCGCATTTGTATCTGTCAAGACAATTGATGGTGAATTAGGGATTTTACCTCATCATATCAATACCATTGCGGTTTTGGCTGTAGACCAAGTAAAGGTTCGTCGTGTCGACGATGACAAACATATTGATTGGATTGCAGTCAATGGTGGGATTATCGAAGTAGCTGATAATGTCATTACCATTGTTGCCGATTCTGCCGAACGTGCTCGAGATATCGACATTAGTCGTGCAGAACGTGCCAAACTGCGAGCTGAAAAAGCGATTGAAGAAGCCAAAGATCAGCATTCGGTTGATATGGAACGTCGTGCTAAAATTGCTCTTCAACGCGCCATTAACCGGATTAATGTCGGAAATCGTTTATAACATATTAAAAAATAAGGTAGAGGTTTTGTCCTCACAGGATTTTTGTTGGGAGAGAATCAAAAGAAGAAAGTACGGACCAAATATGGTATAATAGCTGTATGATTCAAATGATTTTTAATCTTTCAAGCCATCTATTGTTTATCTTTTTTGCCTAGGACCGATTGATGAACTTGGTTCAATGGGAAAAGTTTTTAAAAGTAAGTGCTGAAAATGCGGTTAAAATCCGTTTTTTGATCTTGATGATCAGCGTCGGAATAGGCTATCTAGCCAGCTCATTTTTTATCAGTGTCTATGAGATGAGTCGGCAGATTTTTATTGGCCAATTCTAGCCACATTTTATAAAAAATATGGTATGATAGAAAGCGTGACTTTAAGAAATTGGAGAACAATCCCGTATGGAAAAAATAATCGTTAATGGTGGTCATAATCGACTGGTTGGAACTGTTAAAATCGAAGGAGCAAAAAATGCTGTCCTTCCTCTTCTTGCTGCAACAGTTCTAGCAAGCGAGGGCGTGACAACCTTGAAAAATGTACCTGTTTTATCAGATGTCTTTACAATGAACAATGTTGTTCGTGGGTTGAATGCACAAGTAACCTTCAATGAAGAAGACAATATGGTTGTCGTAGATGCACGAGAGAAACTGTCTGAAGAAGCGCCTTATAAATATGTGAGCAAGATGCGGGCTTCTATCGTTGTCTTGGGTCCTGTCTTGGCACGCAATGGCCATGCCAAAGTTTCCATGCCTGGAGGCTGTACGATCGGTAGTCGTCCGATTGACCTTCATCTGAAAGGTCTGGAAGCTATGGGGGCTGAAATTACCCAAACGGCCGGCTATATTGAAGCAAAAGCAGATCGTCTCAAGGGTGCACACATCTATATGGACTTCCCATCAGTAGGTGCGACACAAAATATTATGATGGCCGCAACCTTGGCAGATGGAGTCACTGTGATTGAAAATGCAGCTCGAGAACCTGAAATTGTTGACCTAGCTCTCTTGCTGAATAAAATGGGAGCTAATGTCAAGGGGGCAGGAACTGAGACCTTGACCATTGTTGGTGTGGAGAGCTTGCATGGTGCAAACCACAATGTTGTGCAAGACCGCATCGAAGCTGGAACCTTTATGATTGGGGCAGCCATGACTGGTGGAGATGTCTTGATCGAAGATGCCATTTGGGAACACAACCGTCCGCTTCTATCTAAGATGCAGGAGATGGGTGTAACGGTAACCGAAGAAGAAAATGGAATTCGGATTCAATCGGATATCAGTAAGCTCCGTCCAGTGACGGTTAAAACCCTTCCCTATCCAGGATTCCCAACCGATATGCAGGCTCAATTCACAGCCTTGATGGCCATGGCTAAAGGTGAGTCTACCATGATTGAAACGGTTTTTGAGAATCGCTTCCAGCATTTGGAAGAAATGCGTCGGATGGGCGTTCACTCAGACATTATGCGGGATACAGCTCGTATCGTTGGAGGGGAAAGCTTCCAAGGTGCAGAGGTCATGTCGACAGATTTACGAGCAAGTGCAACCTTGGTCTTGATGGGCTTGGTAGCAGAAGGAGAGACGAAAGTCAGCAAATTAAGTCACTTAGATCGTGGTTATTATCAATTCCATGAGAAATTAGTGGCACTAGGTGCAGACGTGAAACGTGTAGAGGAAGAAGACGATGAAAACTAATCTTCGCTATGTTGGAAAACAGCTAGGAATTGTCCTCCTGTTGGCTGTGATTGGAATCATCATTTTTGCAGTTGGTTTGGTCATTGGTTATGGAGTGATTGGAGATGGAAAAAATCCATGGTCCATTCTCTCTCCGGACACTTGGTCAGAGATCATTGGAAAACTAACAGGCAAATAAGCTTTTAACTAAAATTGAGTAAAAAGGAGAGCAGCGAATCGAGTCAGTGACCATCTAGCGCTGCTCTTTTTTGGAGAGAGGCATGACAAAACAAGTATTAACGAAACGAACCAAACAAACCCTAGCAGGTTTTGTGGTGGCAACGGCCCTAGCTATCGGGGGCTATTATTTTAATCAACCGACGGTAAAAGAAGCGACGGATCAGGTTGTTTCGGTGGTAACTAGTAGCCAGCAAGAAACACCTAGTAAAGAGTTAGCTAGCTCTGTACTAACGAAATCTGCCCGTTCACAATTGGGGAATGACTTGGAATGGAATGGTGCTGGAGCCTTTGTAGTTAAGGGAAATCGCACAGATCTGGATGCCAGTGTGTCTAGTCAACCCTATGCGGATAACAAGACAAAAGAAGTGAATGGAAAGACCGTACCGACGGTTGCGAACGCAATTATGACCAAGGCGACTCGCCAGTACAGAGATCGAGATGCAACAGGTAGTGGCCTAACCGATTGGAAACCAGCGGGTTGGCACCAGGTCCACAATCTGTCCGGTGAGTATGACCATGCTGTGGATCGGGGCCACCTATTGGGCTATGCCTTGATCGGTAATCTCAAAGGTTTCGATGCTTCGACGAGCAATCCCAAAAATATCGCTGTACAAACGGCTTGGTCCAATCAAGCCAATGATCCTCATTCCACTGGTCAAAACTACTACGAGACCCTGGTACGAAAAGCACTGGATAAGAACAAGCGGATCCGCTATCGGGTGACCTTGATCTACAACCAGCCGAAAGATTTGATTCCATTAGGTTCTCAGATCGAAGCCAAATCAAGTGATGGGACCCTTGAGTTCAATGTTTTTGTTCCCAATGTTCAAAGTGGGATTAGCCTGGATTACCAGACAGGCAAAGTAACCGTTCATCAATAAGCTGGAAAACGTAGTTATTTAAGTTATTTTTAAGAATGGGGTGTTACAATTGCATACCTTCTTTAAGAGAAAGGAGAATGTATGAGAACCATTTTTCGATTTTTCAGAGGAATCCTTCGCATGGCTTGGAGTCTTTTTTGGGGATTTTTCTGGACCATTGCCATCAGTTTTCTCGTCCTAGTGGGGATCATCTATTTCACAGATTCTCCTAGTTCTGGTATGGATGGATTTGGACGAGCTGCCCAAAAGGTTGTCTATCAGGTTGGCAATTTATTTGGTGATCAGGGCTTTGCATCGCGGTTTGGAATGACACCTAGCTCACAGACCACGCAGACGGACAATCATGAGCATAGTGGCGCTCGCTGGGAAAAAGCGGAAGCTACGGTCTACCTGGATCCCAATATCAGTCAAACTTTTGTAAAAGCTTATCGGGATGCTATTGAGGCTTGGAACCAAACAGGCGCCTTTACCTTCAAGCTGGTTACAAATGAAAAAGAAGCTAATGTGGTCTTGACGGAAATGGATAACGCATCGGTTTCTGCTGCAGGAGAGACTGCCT
>CABSQC010000073.1 GCA_902479835.1 uncultured Streptococcus sp.
GTGAGAAAAGTGCTAGAAACAATCTTGTTTCTAGCACTCGGGAGTTTTGGAACCTTAGGTCCAAAACTAAGTCATGGAACTTCTTTGAAGTTCGCTGACGTCCGTACTCACCTAAGAAAAGTTTTTTAGAAGACTTTATCTTCAATCTGAAAGTTTGGAACTTCTGTTCCAAACTTTTTTAGTTGTCTTTTTTTGCTTCTTTTTGTTTTGCATGTTTTTCGTAGGCCTTGAGCTGGCGATCGAGTTCTTTTTTGATGGCTGGTTCTGGGGCGTATTTTTCTTCCCAATCATCTGGCTTCAGAATTTTGTGGGTTACTGGATCAAAGTGCGCCTTTCCATCTGGGAAAATCTTGCCCATATTGGCCCGGTGAACAATCTCAAAGACCTCTTCAGGATCAACTCCCATTAGTACAAAGCTACCATAAGTCAGATAGAGGGTATCAATTAAGGCATCAACCTGCCCTACCATGGAGATCTCAGCTGGATGCTTGCTCCGAACCTTATCTGCAGCCTTATCCAAGGCTTCGTGAAGAGCTGCGACCGAGCGGTCAAATTCTTCCTCACTTGTGCTAGCTGCTCGGACAAATTCTACCAACTCCTCTTGCTTGAACATGGTTCGATAAAGGGCGTCTTGAGGTTGCCAAACAACTGGTTTCTCCTGGGTTTCTCCATCCATCACACCATGGAAGGTTTTGACCTTATTGAAGTGATCATCCTTAGAAAGAAAGAGTTCTTTCTCTGAGAGAATACCAAAGTGTTGCAGGGCCTTTTGGATGCCATCCTTGCCATTACTAGTCGTGGTATGCTTGGCAATTGCCTTGACACTGGTCGTCCCATTTCCCATCGCAATAGACAAGCCAACACCTGACAGCATCTCTAAGTCATTATCAGAATCTCCAAAAGCCATCACCTCATCAATGTCAAAGCCAAATTCCTGACCAACGATGCGGATCCCTTCTAGTTTGGAAATGCCTGGGTTGAGGACGTCTGCTGCAAAAGGACTAGACCGTGTGAATTTCAGATGTGGAAACTCTTTTTCAATTTTTGCAGTCTCTTCTGGACTCGATAAGATCAAAACTTGATAAATTGGTTCTTGCGCTAGTGCATAGAGGGTGTCCTGATCTTGTGGGACGACCTTGCTGACCACTTTGTTAAATCCTCGACTGACTGTACGGGCCATTTTGCGGGGCACAAAGCGACTGGACCAGGTTGAAATAGGACTCATCCCAAAACTCATGATCCGAGAACCAAATACCCCATCCTTGGTACCGAGAGCAATTTCCTTACGGTGTTCTCGAGCATAGTCAATTAGTTGGTGCAGACTCTTTTTATCGATTGGGCTGGTATACAACACGCGGTCCTTGGTCAAAATATACTGACCATTATAGGTCACAGCAAAATCAAAGCCATAGCGTTCCATAAACGGTTTGACAAAGGCCGGTCCCCGCCCTGTCGCAAGACCTACATAGATTCCTTCTTCCTTTAAAGACTGAATGGCTTTTTCTGTTGATTTTAGGACCGCTCGACTATCATTGACCAAGGTTCCATCGATATCAAAAAAGACTGCTTTTATTTCCATGTCTACTGTTTCTTTCTTTTTATGATAAAATAAATTATATCACATATTCCAAGGAGCTTCACATGTTTAAGAAAATTTTAGCACTACATACCGGAGGGACCATTTCGATGGCGGCAGATGACTCTGGGGCAGTGATTACCAATGAAGTCAATCCCATGACCCAAGTTACTTCACCAATTGAAGGGATTGCAGTCACCTCAGAGGACTTCTTCAACCTTCCCAGCCCTCAAATGACACCCCGTCACATGTTAGCTCTATATCAAAAAATCAAAGAGGAAGCTCACAACTACGACGGCATCGTTATTACCCACGGGACAGATACGCTGGAAGAAACGGCTTATTTCTTGGATACCATGGAGTTACCAGAGATCGCTGTGGTCATTACAGGAGCTATGCGAAGCTCCAATGAGCTAGGAAGCGATGGCGTCTATAATTTTCTGACAGCCCTTCGAGTAGCTGCCGATCCAAAAGCACGTGATAAAGGGGTCTTAGTCGTCATGAATGATGAAATTCATGCGGCTAAGTACGTCACCAAAACCCACACCACCAATGTCAGTACCTTCCAGACACCAACCCACGGCCCACTAGGTTTGGTCATGAAAAAGGAAATCCTCTTCTTTAAAACTGCTGAGCCAAGGGTGCGCTTTGATCTCGATACCATCGATGGGTTCGTTCCGATCATCACTACCTATGCAGGGATGAAAACCGATCTGCTGGACATGCTGGATCTTTCAAAGCTTGATGGCCTCATTATCGAAGCCTTTGGAGCAGGAAACATCCCTAAAGAAACGGCACATAAACTCCAAGAGTTTATAGATGCAGGCCTTCCAATCGCTTTAGTATCCCGTTGCTTCAATGGGATCGCTGAACCCGTCTACGCATATGAAGGAGGAGGCGTCCAACTCCATCAAGCAGGTGTCTTTTTCATCAAAGAATTAAATGCCCCCAAAGCGCGCATCAAACTCCTCATCGCCCTCAATGCCGGCCTAAAAGGACAAGAACTCAAAGACTATATCGAAGGGTAAACTAAGATACAAAGCCCGTAAAATGCAAAGTGAAAATAGGAAATTGTCGCCGAGAGCGAAGCTCACAAGAGAATTTATCTTTTTCACACAGCATTTAGGGCGTGTTCAATTCGTGTAACGGCAAGCACTATGGTGCCTTGCCTACACGACTCACTAACTCCTCAGGCGGATGGTATTCGTCCTGTCGCAGTTCAACAAGATACAAAGCCCGTAAAATGCCATCTTAAAGGGAGTGGAGTGGAATCCAAAGAATTTCCACTCCACTCCCTTTTTATACTCTAATCTAAATGCTCTTTCTTTTCTAAATAAAGCGAGAGCAAATGCCAATCTGGGTGTTCGCGCCAATTTGGTGTAGCTACGATCTGGCTAGCAACTTTCCTTGCTTCTTCCAGAATGGGATAATCTTCTACCAAATCCGCGACTTGAAATTCTGGGATCCCAGATTGACGGGTTCCAAAGATTTCCCCTGAACCTCTCATTTTCAAATCTTCTTCTGCTAGCACAAACCCATTGGTTGTCTCTGTCATGATTTTCATGCGCTGCTTGCCACTATCTGTCTTAGGATTGGCTACTAGAATAGCATAGGATTGCTTGTTTCCCCGACCAACCCGGCCTCGTAGCTGGTGAAGCTGGCTAAGACCAAACCGATCTGCATCCATAATGACCATAACGGTTGCATTGGGTACGTTGACTCCTACTTCAATAACGGTCGTAGACACCAAAACATCGACTTGGTGCTCTTTAAAGGCCTGCATGATGGCATCTTTTTCTTCACTTTTCATCTTCCCGTGAAGAAGAGAAACGCGTGCTCGCTGCCCAAAGAAGGCCTCTAGCTCTTCTTGAAGGGCAAGGGCGTTTTTCAAATCTAGCGCCTCTGACTCCTCGATCAATGGAGAAATAAAGTAGGCCTGAGAACCCTTGCCAAGTTCTTTCACTAACCAGTCGAGGACCACTTCTAACTGCTCATGCTTGACCCAACGTGTGATGATTTCCTTGCGTCCCGCAGGCATCTGGTCAATGATGGACACATCCATATCTCCAAAGGCTGTAATAGCCAAGGTCCGGGGAATAGGGGTAGCCGTCATCATCAGGACGTCTGGATTTTGTCCTTTTTCTCGAAGGATACGGCGCTGGGAAACCCCAAAACGGTGCTGTTCATCAATAATGACCAAGCCTAGATCTTGGTAGTGAACTCCCTCTTGAATCAAGGCATGTGTCCCCACAATCAGTTGAGCTGTTCCTGAGGCGATCTCTTCTAAGACTTCTCGTTTCTCAGCCACTTTTAATCCTCCTGTTAAAAGAGCAATTGGCAAATCCGGAAAAAGATTTTGCAAGCTTTCCTTGTGCTGCTCTGCCAAAATCTCCGTTGGAACCATCAAGGCAGCTTGCTTCCCAGCGCTTAAGGATGCATACATAGCAAGACCTGCCACGACTGTCTTCCCGCTTCCCACATCCCCTTGTAAGAGGCGGTTCATATGATAAGGTGAGGCCATATCTGTCAAGATTTCATTCAAGCTGTTTTCTTGAGCTTGCGTTAGCTCAAAAGGAAGCTGTTTTTTTCGTTCTGCTAATTTTTCTGGATCCCAGGCCAAGGAAATCCCTTGGCTGGCATCGTGGTTTTCTTCTTTTAGCACTTGGAGTTGCAGCTGGAAAAAGAGGAGCTCTTCAAATTTTACCCGGCGAAGAGCTTGCTTGTACTCTGCTAGATCCTTAGGAAAATGCATAGCTTGCACTGCTTGGGAACGAGACATGAGTTGATAACGCTCTCGTAAGATGTGGGGTAGATTCTCTTCTAAAAGCTGGTCCAAGCCCTGATCGAACGCTATTTTGATCAATTTCACCAGGCTGTTTTGGCTGACTCCTTGCATCACTCGATAAACTGGCTGCAAATCATCTTCCACTTGAGCCAGGAGTTTCATCCCTGTCAAACTCCCCTTGGCCTTGTCCCATTTCCCAAAAATCGCCACTGTCTGCTGGACCTCGATTTTGTCTGCTAGATAGGGTTGGTTAAAAAAATTAACCGCAATCACTTGGTCTCCCTGTTTGATCGAAAAACGCAAGCGATTTCGTTTGTAGCCATAATATTGGACATTGGCTGGCGTTGCTACCACCCCAGAGATGACGGCTTTTTCACCATCTTCCAACTCTAAAACATTGCGCGTTTTGAAGTCTTCATAACGAAAGGGGAAATACAAGAGCAGATCTTCTAAGGTTTCAATCCCTAACTTTTTAAATTTTTCTGCCGATTTTGGACCGACACCAGGCAGTACGGATAAGGGTTGGTGTAGATTCATTTCTCCTCCTTTCTTTTATAAAAAAGCAGGTCCATCCGGGAAAATCCCACCTGCTTCTTCTTATTCTTCACTTGTATAGTCACGAGGAATCCGATCACTCAAGAGACAGACCACTTCATAATTAATGGTCCCACGGTAATCTGCAACCTCTGTTGCCGTGATTTCTTTCTCGCCCTCTCGTCCAATCAGGGTAACCTTGGTCCCCAGAGGCAATTCTTCAGGAAGGCGAACCGTTATCTGGTCCATCGAAACGCGACCAACAATGGGACAATAGTCCCCCTTAATCAGAACATGAAAGTTTTGCATTTCCCGGATCCAACCATCCGCATAGCCGATAGGAATCGTCCCGATCCATTGGGGTTCTTCCGTCGTATAGGTTGCTCCGTAGCCAATATCTTGACCAGCTTCTAACTGTTTCACATGAACTAACTCACTCACCAAACTCAAGGCTGGCTTGATTTCATAAGGCAAGGCTAGCACAGAACCGCTGGGATTCAAGCCATACATGACATCTCCCAAGCGCACAGCTGTGAAAATCGTATCCGCATGCCACAAAGAGGTGGCAGAATTACTCGCATGGACAATAGGAGGAAGGGTTTCAAGAGCAGCCAATACTTCTTTGAAAAACTGGTATTGCGCTTGAAATTTTCGATCATCTGCCTCATCTGCTGTCGCAAAATGAGTAAAGATCCCTTCAATTTCAGCTCCAGCTGCTAAGAGAAGGCGTTCAGCTTCTTTGATCTCTTCGATCCTTCGGAATCCAATCCGCCCCATTCCTGAATCCACCTTGATATGGACCTTCAATCCTGAAAGATCTGCTTCTTGTCCAAGCAATTGATCCAACCAAGCAAGACTCGCCACCGTTAAGCGGATGTCATGCTCTTTGGCTAGATTCACTGTTTCACTTGGCACAACTCCCAAAATCAAAATAGGGTGTTGCAAGCCTTCTTCACGGATTTCGAGGGCTTCATCCATATTGGAAACACAAAAACCATCTACCTGAGGCGCTAATTTTTTGGTTACTGCAACGACCCCATGA
>CABSQC010000074.1 GCA_902479835.1 uncultured Streptococcus sp.
CGTTCAAACAATACAAATGTAAGAGGGAGCATTGATGCTATCTTAACGCCATTCTGCCCCGCTATTATGGCTGTTGCTCTTTATGTCTTCTTTTTAGAAATAGTAGGGGGTTACTACCTATTTTTGTACTACGAACAATACAAAGAAAAATATGATATTTTAACAAAGGTTTAGCTTAAGAAAACTTATAAAAACAGTACCCACTCGGTGCTGTTTTTTACTTTATGCTGCAAAATTGAGGAAATGATTTTACTAGAGAACTAGCTTGGAAATGTGATATAATAGAGGTTATGGCAAACAATAATCAATCAAAAAAAACACGGTCGACAAGACGACTGTCCAAAGCAGAATTAGAAAGAAAAAAAGCAATTCATCGCATGATTGTGACCATTCTGATTAGTCTGGTTTTAGTTTTTGCGGCCTTGAAATTGGGAGCAGTAGGGGTCTTGGCCTACAACTTGATCCGACTCTTTGTTGGGAGTTTGGCTTATTTGGCTATTTTAGCGACCTTTTTCTACCTCTACGCCTTTAAATGGCTGGACAAACACGAAGGAGTTATTTCAGGATTTCTAAGCTTCTTTGCTGGGCTTCTCTTGATGTTTCAGGCCTTCTTTGTATCCTCCCTTCATTTAGACAATAATGGAATCAAGGTCACCTTTTCAAGAATCATGGCAGACCTGATTCATCTGCGAGTGGAGAGCTTTGCTGGTGGTGGTATGATCGGTGCCTTTCTTTATGCTCCGATTTCCTTCCTATTTTCAAATATTGGCTCTTATTTTATTGGTCTTCTCTTTATCGGGTTGGGGATCCTCTTGATGAGCCCTTACTCCATCTATGATTTGTTTGAAAAGGGGTCCGAAGCCTTCCATGCTTCTATGGAAAAACGCAAAGAGCGTCGCGAACAGAAATTCCTTGAAAAAGAAGCGAGAGCTGCCGAGGAAGCTGCTGCAGCTGAAAGAGAGCAAGAAGAAGCAAGAGCTGTTCTTCCAACTCCCCTTTCTATGGAAGGGCATCCTGTAGATCCTGAAACAGGAGAGGTATTGGCGGAAGAGCCGTTCACAGAGCCCTTTCCAGAAGCTGAGATTGTTGCACCAGCAACACCAGAAATCTACCTGCCAGATGAAGAATGGCCGGAAGAGCCTGAAGAATATGAAGAGCTTCCGGTAGCCGAAGAATTCGAGGACGATGGGGAAGAAGTTCAAGTGGATTTCACACCTAAGGAACTCCTCCAGTACAAGCTTCCAACCATTGATCTCTTTGCGCCTGATAAGCCCAAAAATCAATCCAAAGAGAAAAACATCGTTCGTCAGAACATCCGCATTTTGGAAGAAACCTTTGCAAGCTTTAACATCAAGGCGACAGTGGAGCGGGCGGAAATTGGTCCATCTGTTACCAAGTATGAGGTCAAGCCGGCTGTCGGTGTGCGGGTCAACCGCATCTCCAATCTAGCAGATGATTTGGCCTTGGCACTAGCAGCCAAGGATGTGCGGATTGAAGCACCGATTCCAGGGAAGTCTCTGGTCGGGATTGAAGTGCCCAACTCAGAGATTGCGACCGTTTCCTTCCGTGAATTGTGGGAGCAGTCCAAAACTGATCCTGCCAAACTCCTTGAGATTCCTCTTGGGAAGGCTGTAGATGGCTCGGCACGAACCTTTGATTTGGCTCGGATGCCCCACCTCTTGGTCGCGGGTTCTACTGGATCTGGTAAGTCAGTAGCGGTCAATGGGATTATTTCGAGTATCTTGATGAAGGCTCGTCCGGACGAAGTCAAGTTTATGATGGTCGATCCAAAGATGGTGGAGCTTTCTGTCTACAATGATATTCCTCACCTTTTGATTCCAGTGGTGACCAATCCACGCAAGGCCAGCAGGGCCCTGCAGAAGGTTGTCGATGAGATGGAAAATCGCTACGAGCTCTTTTCAAAAGTGGGCGCTCGGAACATTGCTGGCTTTAATGACAAGGTGGCGGAGTACAATGCCCAGTCTGAGATGAAGCAAGTACCCCTTCCATTGATTGTGGTCATTGTCGATGAGTTGGCAGACTTGATGATGGTCGCAAGTAAAGAAGTGGAAGATGCTATTATTCGCCTTGGACAGAAGGCGCGTGCAGCGGGGATCCACATGATCCTTGCGACTCAGCGACCATCGGTTGACGTTATCTCAGGTTTGATCAAGGCTAATGTGCCTTCCCGTGTCGCTTTTGCGGTATCATCTGGGACTGACTCACGGACCATCTTGGATGAAAATGGGGCAGAGAAACTACTCGGTCGCGGAGACATGCTCTTTAAACCGATCGATGAAAACCACCCGATTCGTCTGCAAGGCTCCTTTATCTCAGATGACGATGTGGAGCGGATTGTCAACTTTGTCAAGGATCAGGCAGAAGCCGATTATGATGATGCTTTTGATCCAGGCGAAGTATCGGAGTCGGACTTTGACGGAAGCATGGGTGGCTCTGATGAAGGCGATCCTCTCTTTGAAGAGGCCAAGGCGCTCGTGGTTGAAACTCAAAAAGCCAGTGCTTCGATGATTCAGCGCCGCTTGTCAGTTGGCTTTAACCGAGCGACTCGCCTCATGGAAGAGTTGGAAGCAGCCGGTGTGATTGGACCTGCTGAAGGAACCAAGCCTCGGAA
This sequence comes from uncultured Streptococcus sp., assembly GCA_902479835.1. Lineage (GTDB taxonomy): Bacteria > Bacillota > Bacilli > Lactobacillales > Streptococcaceae > Streptococcus. The sequence continues at coordinate 2,633 of CABSQC010000074.1, forward strand.
AGTATTGCAACAATCATAAGGATAGGGAAAAAGGGCGCTTGTCCCACTCCCTTTTCTTTTTATAGGAAATAGAAAGTAGGACCAGATGAAGTTAGACATGATTCATCATATTGCTATCATTGGACGGGATCGCGATGCCATGTTGCATTTCTATGTGGACCAGTTGGGCTTTGCGATTGTCAGTGAATATGACCGTCCTGAACGCGGAGATATCTTGATCAATCTCCGTCAGGGCCAGCTGACTTTAGAACTCTTTATCAAACCGACGGCCCCAGAACGGCCTAAGCTTCCCTTGCCCGAGCATGCGGGACTGCGTCATCTAGCCTTTAAAGTGGAAGATGTAGAAGTGTATCTAGCTAGATTGGATCAGCTAGGTATTGAGAACACAGGCCTTCGCTATGATGACTTTGATGGTAAGAAAATGGCGTTTTTCTTCGATCCAGAAGGATTGCCCTTGGAAATACATGAGTGAGGAAAGCAATGGATAGATTAGAAGGACTCAGTCAGGAAGAAGTAGCGAAAAAAATCCAAGGGGGCAAGCAAAATAAGGTCACAATCAAGACAGAAAAAAGCCTAGGACAGATCATTCGAGACAATGTCTTTACCTACTTTAATCTGATATTTTTGATTTTGGCAATTTTGCTGGTAGCAGTGAAGTCTTGGAACAATCTCTTGTTTGTCCCGATTGTCGTGGTCAACTCTTTAGTTGGTATTGTGCAGGAAGTCCGCTCTAGACGGATCTTGCGTCAGATGCAATTTCTACACATGAGTGAGGCGATCGCTCTTCGCGAAGGCAAAGAAGTCGCTCTACCAATCGATCAGCTGGTGGAGGGTGATCTAGTTCGCTTTCAAGCTGGAGACCAGATCTATGCGGATGGGGTCTTGCTGGAGGGCGAGCTAAAAGTCGATGAGTCGCAATTGACCGGTGAAGCCGATGAGGTCAAAAAAGGAGCGCAAGATGCGCTCATGTCAGGTAGCTTTGTGATTGCTGGTCAAGGACTGGCACGATTGGAAAAAGTGGGGAATGACTCCTACATCAACCAATTGAGCTTGGAAGCCAAGCAAGTCAAGTCCCATGAGGAATCTGATATGGTTCATGCGGTTAACCGCATCGTAGGGATCATTGGTCTCCTTATCATTCCGCTAGGTTCCCTCCTTTTTCTTCGTAGCTATATCAGCCTAGGTGACAGCCTTAAGCTCAGTGTGACTTCAACAGTCGGAGCCTTGATCGGGATGATTCCAGAAGGTTTGTACCTCTTGATGACCTTGGCGCTGGCTCTTGGTGCTGTCAGATTGGCCAAGGAAAAGGTTCTGCTCAATAGCATGAAGGGGATTGAGACCTTATCGCGCGTGGATGTCCTTTGTGTTGATAAGACAGGGACCATTACAGAGCCTGGTATGGAAGTGACAGAGATTCGTCCGGCAAAAGACGCTCAAGACTTGGAAGCTCTAGCTCAGTATGTAGAAGCTAGTATGGATCAAAACGATACCATGGATGCGATCCGAAAATTTCACAAGACGCCAGTCAGCCATCCTTGGAAGACTCTTGAAATACTGCCCTTTACGTCCAAAAAAAAGTATGGGGCCATTGCCTTTGAATCGGGGATCTATGTATTAGGCGCTCCAGAATTTGTCTTAAGAGAAGGCTTCTCTGAGCTTGAAAAAGAGATTGCCCCAGCTACGCAGGCAGGTAATCGGGTCTTGGCCTTTGGGAAATATAGGGGAGAAGACCTTAGAGAGACGTTAGAGGCTCCTGTAGATTTAGTAGCCTGGATTATTCTCTCCAATCCTTTGAGAAAAAATGCCAAAGAAACCTTCGCCTACTTTAAAGAACAAGGTGTAACCATTAAGGTCATTTCAGGGGACAACCCTGCTACCGTCTCAGCTATTGCACAAAAAGCAGGAATTGAAGGAGCTGAAGATCTGATTGATGCCAGAACCTTGCAGACGGAAGAAGACTTGTACCAAGCGGCGAGCCAGTATACAGTCTTTGGTCGGGTGACCCCGGAGCAAAAGAAAAGCCTTGTAGAAGGCTTGCAGGCAAAAGGACACAAGGTCGCTATGACCGGAGATGGTGTCAACGATATTTTAGCCTTAAAAACAGCGGATTGTAGTATTGCGATGGAATCTGGAAATGATGCGACTAAAAAGATGGCGCAAGTGGTCTTACTGGATTCTGACTTTGGGAAGATGCCGTCTATCGTGGCCGAAGGTCGGCGTGTGGTCAATAACATTCAGCGATCAGCTAGTCTCTTTTTGATCAAGAATATCTTCTCCATTTTGTTGGCTATCTCAGTGACGCTCTTAGCCTTTACCTATCCCATCATGCCGTCGCAGATGTCTTTGATCAGTGGTTTTACAATTGGAATTCCAGGATTCTTCCTAGCGCTTGAGCCCAATAGCGAGCGCATCAAAGGACGCTTTATCGAAACGGTCTTTAAAAATGCACTGCCTGCTGCCTTGACGGATTTTATACTGATCTTTAGTCTGGTTTTGCTCTCTTCAGCATTTGGTATGAAATCGGAAGAGCTCTCGAGTGCAGCCATCTGCTTGATGGCCTTTGTCGGTTTTACCATCATCTACCAAGAATCCCAGCCTCTCAATCACTACAAAAGACTGGTTCTCCTAGGAAATATCCTAGCTTTTCTGGTTTCAAGTAGTATCCTAGGGAAATTCTTTAACATGAGCCCCTTGAGACTTCAAACGCTGCTTATCTGCGCCATCATGGCGGTTCTCGCCCTCATCTTGATTCCAGTCTTCAAGAAGTTAGTGGGCTGGTTCTTTCATCGGAAAAAATAAAAGAAAAGAGCAAAACAGATAAAATAGTTTCGATTGGATGACGATATTTTTACTGTTCAGTTAGTTCTAGAAAATAGGCATCCCATTCTTGTGCTTCGGCTTTTGAAAGTAACAATGAAACCGAATGGATAACATTATCATGGAGAGATCTCCCTTGCTTTGGATCTTCCCAAATACTTTGATAGATGGCCTTTAATTCTAGTAAGTATAATTTTTGAAATGCAAAATAGTTAGGGAAATGTTTTTCGAATAGAAGTGTTAGCAGTTGTTTGCTAGCACTTTTTTCTTTTCTACTGATTAAGACAGATACTAAATTTAAAATCGTATCGATTTTGATTCGATCTAGATTGTTTTTAAGTTTGTCCGGTGTATTTTCCAAAATTGTATCCGTAAAGAGAACAATAGCCTCAGTTGTGAAATAGGAGACCACAC
>CABSQC010000075.1 GCA_902479835.1 uncultured Streptococcus sp.
CATATAATAGGAATCTGTGTCTTAGTGCTGACGGTGCTTTTTTCTTGGCTATTTCTTGCTGAAAAAACTTCGGATCGCATGCAGGATCAAATGGAACAAGCAAGAAACATAGCGCTGTCGCACTCTTCGATGGCTACAATTGATACGGAGAGTTTCTTCCATGGCAAAGAAGCGTATCTTTCCTTTATCGGAAAAGACCAGGAGGGTCAAGAACTAGCGGTCTTGGTGGCGGAGGCAGATGATCAGGTCTATGCTTACCCTTTAAAAGAGGGAATCAACCAGAAAAAAGCAAAGGCGATTGTGAAAGAGAAGAGCAAAGACGCGATTGATCGGGTAACTTTTGGACGCTTTAAAGGCAAACCGATCTGGGAAGTTAAGTCTGGAAGATCTTATTATGTGGTGGATTTCAAGACTGGGAAAGTAACCAGTGTTTTTTAGGATTTGAGGAGGAAATATGAAATTATCAAATCGTGTATTGGAAATGGAAGAAAGCGTGACTTTGGCTGCAAATGCTCGTGCCAAAGCTTTGGCAGCTGAAGGTCGTGATATCTTGAGTTTAACGCTTGGTCAACCTGACTTTGCGACTCCAAAAAACATTCAAGAAGCAGCAGTGGCATCCATCGAGGACGGTCGGGCTAGCTTTTATACGGTAGCGTCTGGACTTCCAGAATTGAAGGATGCCATTAGTGACTATATGAAAGAGTTTTATGGCTATGCTGTCAGCCGCAATGAAGTAGTGGTCGGCACTGGCGCCAAGTTTATTCTTTATGCATTCTTTACTTCTGTTATCAATCCAGGTGATGAAGTCATCATTCCAACCCCTTGCTGGGTTTCTTATGTAGACCAGGTTAAGATGGTTGAAGGCACACCTGTTACTTTCCAAACAACAGAAGAAAATCACTTCAAGGCAACGGTAGAGCAACTGGAAGCAGCACGGACAGACAAGACCAAGGTTGTCTTGCTGAATTCACCATCCAATCCAACAGGAATGATCTACAGCAAAGAAGAACTAGAAGCGATTGGAAACTGGGCTGTTGAGCATGACATCTTGATTTTGGCAGATGATATCTATGGTCGTTTGGTCTATAATGGCAATACTTTCACGCCAATTTCTAGCTTGTCAGAAGCGATTCGCAAGCAAACCATCGTGATTAACGGAGTTTCAAAAACCTATGCCATGACCGGATGGCGTGTTGGGTTTGCAGTGGGGGATCCTGAGATTATCGGGGCCATGGCCAAGGTGATCAGTCAAACAACTTCTAATTTGACGACAGTTTCCCAGTATGCTGCCATCGAAGCCCTAACCGGAGACCAATCTTCTATTGAGATCATGCGCCAAGCTTTTGAAGAGCGCTTGAATACCATTTACCCTTTGTTAAATGAAGTACCTGGTTTCGAAGCTATCAAACCTCAAGGAGCCTTCTATCTCTTTCCAAATGTGAAGAAGGCCATGGAGATCAAAGGTTACACGGATGTGACGGAATTTACCACAGCGATTTTGGAAGAAGCTGAAGTAGCTCTCGTCACCGGTGCAGGTTTTGGTGCCCCTGAAAATGTTCGCTTGTCTTATGCGACAGATTTGGATACCCTCAAAGAAGCTGTTCGTCGACTCAAGGCCTTTATGGAAAAATAAACATATCGGATCCTTAGCATTGAGCTGAGGATCTTTTTCTTTAAAAAAATCAGCTTTTCACAGGTAGAATCTAGCACTGTAAGCCTTTTTATGATACAATAAAGAAGATAATGTCTTCGGACAAGTTTAACGAGAAAAGGAAGATGAATGATGACAAAACGGATTACTATCATCGAAGTTAAAGACTATGTTGGTCAAGAAGTGACCATCGGTGCTTGGGTGGCCAACAAATCTGGTAAAGGAAAAATTGCTTTCTTGCAATTGCGTGACGGGACTGCCTTTTTCCAAGGTGTGGCTTTTAAACCAAACTTTATTGAAAAATTTGGGGAAGAAGTGGGAATTGAAAAATTTGATACCATCAAACGCTTGAGCCAAGAAACGTCAGTCTTTGTGACAGGGATTGTCAAAGAAGATGAGCGCTCAAAATTTGGTTATGAACTGGATATTACAGACATCGAAGTCATCTGTGAATCGAAAGATTCCCCAACCCCGCCAAAAGAACACGGAACATATTTCTTGATGGACAACCGCCACTTGTGGTTGCGTTCACGCAAACAAGTCGCTGTGATGCAAATCCGTAATGCCATCATTTATGCAACTTATGAGTTCTTTGATAAGAATGGCTTTATGAAATTTGATAGCCCAATTCTTTCTGGAAATGCAGCAGAAGACTCTACAGAACTTTTTGAAACAGACTACTTTGGAACACCAGCCTACTTGAGCCAGTCTGGTCAGCTTTATCTTGAAGCTGGTGCTATGGCCCTTGGTCGCGTCTTTGACTTTGGTCCAGTATTCCGTGCTGAAAAATCTAAGACTCGTCGTCACTTGACTGAGTTCTGGATGATGGACGCTGAGTACTCATACTTGACACATGATGAGTCACTTGACTTGCAAGAAGCTTATGTTAAAGCGTTGCTTCAAGGTGTTCTCGATCGTGCTCCTCAAGCCTTGGAAACCTTGGAACGTGATACAGAGCTCTTGAAACGTTATATTGCAGAGCCATTCAAACGCATTACTTACGATGAAGCCATTGATCTCTTGCAAGAACATGAAAACGATGAAGATGCGGATTATGATCATTTGGAACATGGGGATGACTTCGGCTCACCACACGAAACATGGATTTCAAACCACTTTGGAATACCAACCTTCGTGATCAACTATCCAGCTGACATCAAGGCTTTCTACATGAAACCAGTTCCTGGTAACCCAGATCGCGTGCTTTGTGCAGACTTGCTTGCGCCAGAAGGGTACGGAGAAATCATCGGTGGTTCTATGCGTGAGGAAGACTATGATGCCCTTGTAGCGAAGATGGAATCACTTGGTATGGATCGTACAGAGTATGAATTCTACCTTGACCTTCGTAAATACGGTACAGTACCACACGGTGGATTTGGTATCGGTATCGAGCGTATGGTTACCTTCGCAGCAGGTACAAAACACATCCGTGAGGCCATTCCGTTCCCACGTATGTTGCACCGTATCAAACCTTAATAGACGTAAAAACGCCATTAGGCGTTTTTAACTTTTATCTGGTCCAAAAACTATGAAAGGAATTTCTATGCTGAAAATAGATATCATTGATGGAAAAGAATATGATAGTATTCATGGTGCTTTGATTGCTGACTTGGATCATACCATCCAAACCATGTTGCAGATTTCTTATCCCGATAGTCAGATGGATGACTTTATTACCTACAAGAATTTAAGTCAGTATTGTATGGAATATTTGTCTCAGATTATTGACCGGGCGAATGAGAAAAATGAGGCGATCAAGCAACAGGTGACGGCAGTCTTGCCGATGACGGAGGCTCCCTTTAACGTTGAAGACCGCTTGACGGCTAGCTATACCTTTGGTCAGCGGGTGGCGGATTCAGTTGCACGCTTTGGCGGGTCTTGGACCTTTATTATCAGTTTCATTCTTATGATGGCAATTTGGATGTTGATGAATGTCTTGCATCCCTTTGGTTGGAATTTTGATCCTTATCCTTTCATTTTGCTCAATCTTGCCCTGTCTACGATTGCGGCGATTCAAGCTCCTTTAATCATGATGAGTCAAAATCGTGCGGCAGATTATGATCGCCTGCAAGCACGAAATGACTTTAACGTCAATATGGAGTCTGAACGGGAAATTCGTTTGTTGCATACGAAAATTGACCATATGGTGCAGCAAGACCAGACGGATTTGCTGGAAATTCAAAAGTTGCAAACCGAATTGTTGGTATCCTTGTCTAATCAAGTGAGCCAATTGCGTCAAGAACTGAATCAAGAAAGAATGAAAGAGGTGGAGAAAATGTAGGCAATTCTAGGTAAGTCTTTTAGAAACACTTAAAATATCAATTGAAAGAGGAAGAACAATGTTTAAAAGAACTTACAAACGCAATATTCCACTCTTAGCAGGTCTGGAATTCACATCATATTTTGGAATCACTAGTTTCTGGATTTTATTTTTCATTCAAAATGGTCTTTCCTTGCTTCAGATCGGGCTATTAGAGAGTATCTTTCATGGTACTAGTCTATTGAGCGAAATTCCATCAGGCATGTTGGCGGATCGATTTAGTTACAAGACCAATCTCTATTTGGCTCGCTTGGCCAGTATTGGATCCTCGATCTTGATTTTATTTGGTCAGGGGAATTTTTGGATCTATGCCATTGCTATGATGGTCAATGCTTGGTCTTATAATTTTGACTCGGGGACCAGTACGGCTTTCTTATATGATTCAGCAGTTGAAGCAGGTCAAAAGGACCGCTATCTTCAGATTTCTAGCTTTTTGTCTGGTGTGGCAGAAGTCACCCGAACTCTAGGTACAGTTGTTGCTGGTTTCTTTGTTCACGGAGCCTTGGCCTGGACCTATCATATTGCGATTGGCCTTTCATTAGTTTCCATTCTCTTGATTTTTCTGATGAAGGAGCCAGAAACTAAGAGTGATGAAAGAGATTGCTTAACCTTAAAACGGATATTGGTGGTGGTGAAACAAGAATGGCAGGAGAAACCGGTCTTATTTTACTGGATGCTCACCTATCAACTGCTAGGAACCATCATGTGTTTGTTTTATTTTTACTACCAACAGAAAATCAGTGACTTAGCCAGTTGGCAAGTTTCGCTTATCATGTTGATTGGTAGTGGATTCAATCTCCTAGCGGTTTATCTGGCCAGTCAGATCGGGAAAAAATGGAATAGTAACCAAGTCTTCCCAATTCTAGTTGCATTGACAGGTTTGGCCTTGCTGTTGGTAGGTTTGAAGACTCCATTCGCCTATCTGAGCGTCTATCTCTTGACCAATGCCCTTTATGCAGTTTATCAACCTATATACTACAATGATTTACAAATTTATTTGCCTTCCAGTGTACGAGCCACCATGCTTAGTATAAACTCCATGATGTTTAGTTTGTCTATGATTGTGATTTTCCCTCTGACTGGTTGGTTCATCGATACTTGTGGATTTGTAGCTGTTTTCCTTGTACTAGGCCTTGTGACCCTCCTATCTTTCCCTCTCTTACTGATTGGATTGAGGAAAATGGGCAAGCTATTAAATAAGGGGACAAAGACGGAATAAAAGCTCCATACGTTCATTTGTCCACCTATGTTAAAATAGTACATAGCATGAAATGATGGGGGAATCATCTGATGTAAACAAAAAGATTTGAGAAATCATGTAATTTCTCGAATCTCCAATGCTAGTATTGATCCCCAAAAGTTAGACAAATAATGTAAAAAAGGACTTAGTTCTGTATTGCACAGGACTAGGTCCTTTTGGTTTGTTCCTACTTCACTGATTGTGTTAGGAATCAAAATCGCCTATGAGAACTCATCCTGGTAGTTTTTTAATAGGCTGGTCTGTATTTTACTTAATCTCTCCTTCATAGGAAGAAGTCGGACAGCAACGACTCTTTCAGTTGCTTTCAAAAAAAAATACCCGAAAAATTAGATTTTTTCTATCTAACTTTTCGGGTGTGGTTTAAAAGACTAGAGGCTGTATTACATAAAGTAAACGATAGCTAAATACTGAAGGGCAGAAGCAGCAAGGATAAAGAGGTGCCAAATCATATGGAAATAGGGTTTTTTCTTGGCATAAAAGCCAGCTCCCACCGTGTAGCACAGCCCCCCAATGAGCATGAGCCCCCAGAAGATAGG
>CABSQC010000076.1 GCA_902479835.1 uncultured Streptococcus sp.
GACGCAGTGGTTGAGTGGGCTCTACTACGCTGATTTCATCAGCTTTTACAGCCCTACTCAACTGTGCGGAGGTGGGACGACGAAATCGAATTCTAACGAATTACCGATTTCTGTCCCACTCTCTTTACTATTTCAGAGCTCGTTTACTTCATTTAAGGAATTTCTTGGAGGAAACAAAAAAAAACAGAGATGGAAGAAATTATTTTTCTTCCATCTCTGTTTTTTGTCCTTGAATGGCTTTTTTGAGCCACCAAAGTGAGCCGACTAGGATCAGGGCAGCAAGCCAAAAAATCCAAGCCTCAATAGTGGTTAGAAAAAAGTAGAGAGCGATAGCATCGACCAATAAAAGTGGGATGAGAATCTGTTTTCTTATTTTCATAAGAATATTGTATCATAAATCCTAGAGGAAACAAATAAAATCAAGCCTTTCTAGGTATTTTGTAGGATCTGAAAAGGTCCGACAGGGTTAGTTAGTGAATTTTCTTTCAGGAGTGCATCTTGGTCCCATTTGTGGTAAAATAGTAAAGATATGAGTAAAGAATTTCATCATGTAACGGTTTTGCTTCATGAAACGATCGATATGCTGGATGTTAAGCCAGATGGGATCTATGTAGACGCCACATTGGGTGGGGCAGGCCACAGCGAATATTTGTTAACAAAATTAAATGAATCAGGCCATCTTTATGCCTTTGACCAAGATCAGCATGCGATTGAGAATGCTAAGATTCGTTTAGCTCCATTCATCGAGAAAGGCATGGTGACCTTCATTAAGGATAACTTTCGTCATTTAAAGGAACGTCTTAACGAATTGGGTGTGACTGAAATTGATGGAATCTGTTATGACTTAGGTGTGTCTAGTCCTCAGTTAGATGAACGGGAACGTGGATTTTCTTACAAGAAAGATGCGCCGTTGGACATGCGGATGAATCAAGAAGCTTCCTTAACAGCCTATGAGGTGGTTAATAGCTACGATTACCATGATCTAGTTCGCATTTTTTTCAAATATGGAGAGGACAAATTTTCCAAGCAAATTGCGCGGAAAATTGAGCAAGCACGAGCAATTAAACCGATTGAAACGACGACTGAATTAGCAGAGATTATTAAATCTGCTAAACCAGCTAAGGAGCTCAAGAAAAAGGGCCATCCTGCTAAACAGATTTTCCAAGCCATTCGTATCGAAGTCAATGATGAATTGGGAGCTGCAGATGAATCGATCCAGCAAGCCATGGATTTGTTGGCTCTCGATGGTCGTATTTCTGTGATTACCTTTCATTCGTTAGAGGATCGATTGACCAAACAATTGTTTAAAGAAGCTTCGACGGTTGAGGTTCCAAAAGGACTTCCCTTTATTCCGGATGATTTGAAACCAAAGATGGAGTTGGTCAACCGGAAACCTATTTTGCCAAGTGAAGAAGAGCTTGAGGATAATAATCGATCCCATTCAGCAAAATTACGGGTTGCTCGAAAAATACACAAGTAAGAGGAATTGATATGGCAGCAAGAGATGAGAGAACAAGAACACAGGTACTGCAAGACCGCTTTCGCCGTTTCTCTAGAGTAGAAAAGGCTTTTTATGGGTCGATTGTCCTAACAGCTGTGATTTTAGCCATTAGTATCGTCTTTATGCAGACACGGATTTTACAAGTTCAAAGTGAATTGACTGATTTGAATACGGAACTAGAAGCCAAAAAGACGGAATTGGCAGATGTTCGTCAAGAGGTCAATGAATTAACACGTTATGACCGCTTATCACAGTTGGCTAGCTCCCAAGGAATGAAGCTGCAAAAAGAAAATCGAAAAACAGTGAGTGCAAGTAGTGATGAATAAATTCAAAAAATTTTTGATCGGGTATTCGATAAAGAAACGTCGCTTGCCGGATCAGAATCGAAAACAAGTTGGGAAAAATCTCAGTGTACTGGCGATTTTCCTCTTTTTTCTCTTTCTGATTAATTTTGCAATGATCATTGGGACTGACAAAAAATTTGGTGTGACCTTATCGGATCAAGCCAAAAAAGTCCATGAGCAGACGGTCATTGTTCCTGCAAAACGTGGAACGATCTACGACCGAAATGGAGCAGTAATTGCTGAAGATGCGACGACCTATAATGTTTATGCCATTATTGATAAAAAGTACAAATCAGCAACTGGGAAAGTCCTCTATGTAGAAGAGAGCCAATTTAAAAAAGTAGCAGAAATCTTTAAGCAGTACTTAGGGATGGATGAGGATTACGTCATTCAACAGTTGTCGCAAAAGAAATTGAAACAGGTTTCTTTTGGCTCGAACGGAAACGGCATAACTTATAGTAATATGACAGCCATCCGTGAGGCCATGGAAGCGGCGAAGATTGAAGGGGTTGCCTTTACAACCAGTCCAAATCGAAGCTATAAAAATGGAGTTTTTGCTTCTCAATTTATAGGTCAGGCCTCTCTTCAAGAAGATAAAGAGGGGAATAAAACTCTGAAGGGGCAATCAGGGATGGAGAAATCCCTCGATCGTATTCTCGCTGGTCAAAATGGGGTTATCACCTATGACAAAGACCGAAACGGCAATATCGTTCCTGGTTCAGATAAGGTTTCTGTCAAAACAGAAGATGGAAAAGATGTCTATACGACCATTTCAGCAGAATTACAAACCTACCTTGAGACGCGAATGGATGTTTTCCAAGAAAAAGTAAAAGGAAAGTATGTTAGTGCGACTCTTGTGAGTGCAAAAACTGGAGAAATCCTGGCTACAACGCAACGTCCATCCTATAATGCGGATACCAAACAAGGGTTGGATCTGAAAAACTTGAAAACCTGGAATACCATCCTTTATCAAGATCAATATGAACCGGGTTCAACGATGAAGGTCATGTTATTAGCTTCGGCGATTGATCATGGAACTTTCCCAGCCTATAATGAAGTATACTACAGTAACGAACTACAAGTAAAAGATGCGACGATCCGTGACTGGGATGTCAATATGGGGCTGGCTGAAGGTCGCTATATGAATATCGCACAGGGCTTTGCTTACTCAAGTAACGTGGGGATGACTCGCTTAGAGCAAAAGATGGGAAATGCTGTCTGGATGGACTACCTAACCCGCTTTAAATTCGGTCTTCCGACCCGTTTTGGAATGGGAAATGAAGCTTACGGGGGTCTTCCAGGGGATAACTATGTCAGTCAGGCACAATCTGCCTTTGGTCAAGGGATTTCCGTCAGTCAAACCCAAATGTTACGGGCCTTTAGCGCCATCGCTAATGATGGGCAAATGTTGGAGCCGAAATTTATTAGTGCTATTTACGATAAAAAATCAGACACAGCCCGCAAATCAAAAAAAGAAGTTGTTGGAAAACCAGTTTCAGGATCAGCTGCGCAACAGACACGGAACTATATGATCACCGTCGGAACAGATCCAGAGTATGGAACCTTGTACAGCGATGGACCCATCATTCAGGTACCAGGTCAAAACGTTGCGGTGAAATCAGGGACTGCCCAAATGGCGACAGATCAAGGATACTTACAAGGAGAAAATGATTATATCAACTCGGTTGTAGCCATGACACCTGCAGAAGATCCTGAATTCATCATGTATGTGACGGTCCAACAACCAGAAGTGAAATTCTCAGCGACCAGCTGGGAAGAGCTGGTCAATCCTATTTTGGAAGATGCAGTTGCTTTAAAAGACGAATTGCATTTGACATCAGAGGCACCAACGTTGGATGGTGTGACCAAAGAAACGACCTACAAAATCCCTTCAGTAGAAACTCTCTCTAAGGAGTTGAATCTGAAACAAAATTTGAGCCCAGGTGCTTATTCAGAGGAATTGCGTCGCAATTTGGTGCAACCAATTGTCCTAGGGACCGGGAAAAATATCCGCAAGATGTCTGTGGATGTGGGTTCTAAAGTCAAAGCCAATCAACAAGTATTGTTATTGACAGAAGACTTTGATGTTGTTCCAGATATGTATGGTTGGACTAAGAAAAATGCAGACATCTTTGGAGAATGGACTGGAATTGAAATTACCTATAAAGGTAGTGGAAAGAAAGTAACCAAACAAAGTGTCAAAATGAACACCTCACTTAATAAAACTAAAAAGATTACGTTAACATTAGGAGACTAAGATGTATATTGCTACGATCCTTGTATCGTTTCTATTAACAGTGGCTGCTATTCCAGCCTTTATTCGATTTTACCATCGTGCTCATATTTCTGGGCAACAAATGCATGAAGATGTGAAACAACACAAAGCAAAAGCTGGCACTCCGACAATGGGTGGAGTGGTGTTTCTCATTACAGCAGTTCTAGTCAGTTTTGTCGTTACCGTATTGACTGGAAATTTCACGCGCCCTGTTCAACTTACTCTATTTATCTTGATTCTATACGGAATTGTTGGATTTTTGGATGACTTTTTAAAAGTTTTTCGTAAGATTAATGAAGGGCTCAATCCAAAGCAAAAACTAGCTCTTCAACTCGTTGGTGGAATCATCTTCTATATTTTTTCTGAACGCCACGGTGCAGGAAGTCTTTTGAATGTCTTTGGTTACGATCTTTACTTGGGCCATTTCTACATTCTCTTTGCTTTATTTTGGTTGGTTGGTTTTTCAAATGCCGTCAATTTGACAGACGGGATTGATGGATTAGCCAGCATTTCCGTTGCCATTAGCTTGAGTGCCTATTCCTTTATTGCCTATATGCAAGGAAAATGGGATATTCTCTTTGTCACCTTAAGTATGATTGGGGCCTTGCTTGGATTCTTTGTCTTCAACCACAAGCCAGCTAAAATCTTTATGGGAGATGTCGGTAGTCTTGCTCTTGGAGGGATGCTTGCAGCCTTGTCAATGGCTCTGCATGTAGAGTGGACCCTGCTCCTGATTGGTTTTGTCTATGTCATTGAAACAGGTTCAGTGATGCTACAAGTGACCTATTTCAAATGGACCAAGAAACGCTACGGGGAAGGGCGACGGATTTTCAGAATGACTCCTTTCCACCATCATTTAGAACTGGGTGGACTTTCTGGAAATGGGCAAAACTGGTCAGAATGGAAAGTGGATGCCTTTATGTGGTCCATTGCCTTGGTAACAAGTGTCATCACTCTTGTTCTTCTCTACTTATAAAAAAGACGGTGGGCTTGCCCATCGTTTTTTTGCTGACTCAGAGAGACTTTGTTGGTTAGGAAAAATGACTCATAAGAGAGGCACGAAGTCAGCTTTTCTGATATAATAATAGAAATCATGAAAGGAACTGAGAAAATGAAATTTACAGAGTTTAATTTTAAGCCTTATATTCAAGAGGCACTGAAAGAAATCAATTTTAGAGAAGCAACTGAAGTACAGGAAAAACTAATTCCGATTGTCTTAGCTGGGAATGATTTGGTTGGGGAATCTAAGACAGGATCTGGAAAAACCCATACTTTCCTCTTGCCGATTTTTCAAACGTTAAATGAAGACAACGATCAGGTTGAAGCGGTGATTACGGCTCCTAGTCGGGAGTTAGCAACGCAAATTTACCAAGCTGCTCGTCAAATCGCTAGTCATTCTGAAAAAGAAATTCGGATTGCCAATTATGTTGGAGGAACGGATAAAAGTCGTCAGATTGAAAAATTGCAGGTCAAACAACCGCATATCGTGATTGGAACTCCAGGGCGGATCTATGATCTGGTTGCATCTGGTGATCTGGCCATCCATAAGGCCCATACCTTTGTGGTAGATGAGGCGGATATGACACTGGATATGGGATTTTTGTCTACCGTAGATAAG
>CABSQC010000077.1 GCA_902479835.1 uncultured Streptococcus sp.
ACCAAATGCATTGTCTGGTTTGAGGGATTCCGTTGGATCCATTCCCTTATTTCCATAGACTGCTAAAATAGCTTTGGCTGTTGGATAGTTGGCTACATCATAAGGTTTAGAGATAGAAAGGACAGCTGCCTTCTTATGGTTGGTATTGGCATAATTGACGATTTCAGTTGGGATCTTGGTTCGCCAGAAATCTTTATCCAGTTGCCCTTCATAACCGATCTCTGAAATCACTACGATGTGAGTAGCTTTTTCGAGGTCTTCTTTTAGACTATCAGGTGTCGATTCTATGGAGAAGGTCTTGGCCACAAAGAAGGTATCTTTTGGAAGCACCCCATCCGCGATTAAGCGACGCATGCCCAAATTTAGTCCAGGGACTTCATTTTCAAAAGCTCCTAGGAGGAGGACATGATCTCCTTTTTGAACCTTAAATGGCAAGGTTTGGTCTTCATTTTTTACAACCGTCACCGCTGCTGCCGCAATCTTGCGTTCCAAATCACGATTAAGGGTGGAGCCGACTGCTTCTTCTGCTTTTTCAGGCGTCCGAGCACTTGGATCAAAATTCAGGACCCCACGTTTTTCTTTGAGGGTGAGGAGCCGACGAACCGACTCATTTAAACGTTCCTCTGAGATGTCACCCGTTTGTACCGCACGCACCACTTCATCGACAATGGTATCAATCTTGCTTAAATCGGTTTTACTGCGAAGGGTCGTTGGCATCAAGACCAGATCAACTCCTGCTTTGATAGCCATCTTCACAGCTTCGACTTCACCGAAGTTCTTGGCAATGGCATCCATTCCCATGGCGTCCGAAACAATCACGCCCTTATAGCCGTATTTCTTCCGTACCAAGCCCGTTAAAATATCATCAGAGAGTGTCGCTGGAACATAAATTTTCTCACCGGTTTCTTTTGACACAACCTGATCTTTTTCAATTTGTGGGTATTGGATATGGGCCGTCATCAAGAGGTCTACGCCAGCATCCATGGCTTTTTTGAATGGAAGGAGTTCCAATTTTTCAAGCTCGGCAAGAGATTTATCCACCAATGGGAGACCTGTATGGGAATCGACCGCTGTATCTCCATGACCTGGGAAATGCTTAGCAGCTACAGCGACATTGTAGTCTTGAATCCCTTTCATCATTGGAATACCTAAGTAAGCAACACGGTTTGGATCAGAAGAGAAGGAACGAAGCCCAATAACAGGGTTTTGAGGATTGTTATTTGTATCCAATACAGGTGCGAAGTCCACATTCAAACCTAGTGCAGAAAGTTCACGTCCGATGATTTGACCTGCCTCTTTAGCTAGTTTAGGATCATTGGTTGCTCCAATGGCCATATTTCCGGGGAGTGCTGTACCGCTACCCAATCGATAGACGATACCCCCTTCTTGGTCAATCGCTAACAAGAGCGGAATCTTCCCGTTATTGGCCTTGTTTTCAATCGCTGCCTTTTGCATATCTTGGGTCAGAGCTAGGGTCTGCTTGGTTTCTTTGACGTTTTCAGCGAAAAGAATGACACCTCCAAAGTCATACTTATCAATAGCTTCTGCCACTTCAGCATTGACCTTGGTGAGATCTTGTGGTGACTCCTGACCTGCCTCCTGCCACTTACGAAAGTCCGGCATGATCATTTGCGTAACCTTTTGCTTGAGAGGCATGTCTTCAAGCAGTTTTTCCACTTGAGGAGATGCCGTCTCCGTTGTTGTTTCCATTGGGGAAGCTGCTGGGACTGCTTGACGATCAGTCACAGTTGACGTATCTGCTATCCCTCCCTGATTTTCTGTGGTGGTTTCTGGCGTTGGAGAAGCCACCACCTCTTCTACTGTTGCTGCCGGTTCATTGGCTTGATCCGACGCTTGAGCTGTGTCTGCTTTTGCTGTTTGGACGGACAATAGAGCAAAAGCCGCTAATAGGGCCGCAGATGGATACATGATTTTTTTCATAAAGCGACCTCCTTTCTTTCGATAGATATTGTACCATTGTTTTATAGTTTTGTAAACGGTTACAATATCTAAAATAAAAAAATAGGATAAGCATTTTTTTACTTATCCTTTAGTTCGTTCATATTTTTTTAAAACACCATTTCTTGACCATTTTCTGTCACTTGGTAAGTGCCCTCAGCAAGATCAATTCGGGCTACTGCTGTGACAGTTTGGTCTTTATTTTGGCGCGTGATGACAATGGTATGATCATCTGGTGTTTCCACCTCAATGCTTCCTTCTAGATCAAAAGCTTTCGAGTTATTCCGGAAGCTAAAGAGTTTGAGAAGGGATTGCACGACTGGACGCTCTACTTCTTTAGCGATTTCTTCATTGCTGTAGTAATGACGGTTGATATTGCGGCCTTCTTTGGTGTTTTCTAAGAGTTCCAAATCATTCTTCCCAGCTAGGAATCCAACGTAATAAACCTGTGGAATACCTGGTGCAAAGGCTTGAATCAAACGGGCTAGGAAGTACTTACGATCGTCATCTCCAAGCGCTGAATAATAGGTCGAATTGATTTGGTAGATGTCCAAGTTGTTGTATTCTGCTGTGGAATATTTGCGTTTAACATTTGCCCCAACCTTATAAAGCTCATTTGAAGCATAGTCAATCTCTTCATCTGTCAAGATATCCTTGACATCGACCACCCCAATCCCGTCATGGGTGTCGAGTGTCGTGAATTGCTTCATCGGACTCATCTTCAACCACTTGGCAAGGCGATCCACTTTTGAACTATAGAGGCTATAGAGGGTGACCATTGGAAGCGCAAAGTCATAGACATAATAGTCGTGGTCGGCAATCTTAAATTGGATAGAATAGTGCTCATGAATCTCTGGAAGAAGCTCAGCACCGTAGCCTGCCGCCATATCGCGCACCTTATCCAACAAATCCCAAATGTCTGGTTCCACAAAGAAATCATTGGTATCCAATTTCTTGACCGCATAGGCAAAGGCGTCCAAACGAATGAGGTCACAGCCATTACTTGCCAGGTGTTCGATGGTCTTGCGAATAAAGTCCATGGTCACGTCCTTGGTCACGTCTAGGTCAATCTGCTCTTCCCCGAAGGTATTCCAGAGATGCTCAGTTGTCCCATCCGCAAAGGTAATTTCTTGCTTGGGAGCTCGATCTTTGCGCTTATAAATCAAGTCTACGTCTGCTTGAGTAGGACGATTCTCCGGCCAGAACTTGTCCCAGTTGAGAAAGAGATCCTTGTAAGCACTTTGGTCATGCTTCGCTTGATAATCTTTGTAGTATTTAGACTGACGAGAAATGTGATTGATCATAAAGTCAAACATGAGATAATACTTGTCCCCCAGGCGTTTGACATCTTCCCAATCTCCAAAGGCTGGATCCACTTGGTCATAGTCCACAGGCGCAAAACCACGGTCACCGGTTGATGGGAAAAATGGCAAGAGGTGAACCCCACCTACTGCATCTCCAAAATATTTCTCCAGATTTTCATAGAGATCCTTAAGGTTATTTCCCAAGCTATCTGAGTAAGTAATCAACATGGTCTTATTTTGAATTGGCATAATGGTTTCCTTTTCTTTATTTGAAAGCCAAGTCTGAAGAGACCTGGCTTTTATGAGTTTATGTATTTTAAGAATTGCTTTCTAGGATACGATTTAAATCAGCAAGCTGAATCGTCCCTTTGTATACGGAATTGAACACTCCCTAAGCTCTGTGTGAAAAAGATGAATCCTCCAAGAAGCCAAGGCTTCTTATTCAGATTCCCTATTTTTCCACAGCCGTTACTACTTCAGTAGTCTACGGATGTGGATGCCCTAGGGTGCACTGTGAGCTTTTAACGGGCTTTGTATCTTATTATTTCACTGCGCCGTTGCTCATTCCTGCGATGATATGGCGTTGGAAGAAGAGATAGACAATGGTGATACTGATAATGCCGACCACGTAAGAGGCAAAGCTTGGTCCGTAGTCGTTGAAATATTGGCCTGCGTAGTTGTATTGGAACAAAGGCAGAGTCCACATTTTGGAATCCCGGTTCAAGACAAGGAGTGGCAACATGAAGTCATTCCAGAACCAAAGGGCATTGATGATCATGGTTGTCGCATGCATCGGTTTCATCATTGGGAAGATAATGCGGAAATAGGTTGTAAATTTATTAGCCCCATCGATCTCAGCTGCTTCATCCAGACTTTCTGGAATCGAGATTTTGATATAGCCGACATAGAGGAAGAGGGTCTGTGGAATTGCATAAGTCAAGTAGAGCAAGATCAAACCAAATGTGTTAGCCAAACCGAGTTTACTCATCATAACCGTAATCGGAATCATGATGACTTGGAAAGGTACGAAAATCCCAAGGATCAAGAGGGTGTACATGATGGTAAAGGCTTTTCTCTTACTCATATTGCGAGCGATGGAGTAGGCTGCCATGGGGATAAAGATCATTACTGCAAGTAAAGACAAGACAGTGATGACGACAGAGTTCCAATAATAGCCTCCGATGCCATCCGCTAAGAGGCGACTAAAGTTATCCCATGTGAAGTTGGTTGGAAATCCAAAGAAATTGTCTACGATATCCTTGGTGGGTTTGAAGGAACTAAAGAGGGTGGCAAGGAGTGGCACCAAAATCAGAACCGATCCTAGAACCAATAGAATGTATTTGCCAATCAAGGCTTTTCTTTCATCTTGTTTCATCGTGCTTCTCCTCTTAAATTTCAAATTTCTTAGATACTCTCAATTGGATGATTGAAATCACTACAATCAAGAAGAACAAGATTACGGCAATGGCATTGGCATAACCGAATTGGTTGTTTTTAAAGGCATAATTATAAACCAAGAGCCCAAGTGAGGTTGTGGCATTGTTTGGACCACCACCAGTCATGGCAAAGACTTGGTCAAAGGCTGTAAGCCCACCTTTTAGGGCTAGGATAAAGACCATAGAGACACTTGGTAGCAAGTAAGGCAATTCAACATTCCAGAAGACTTGCTTGCTCGTCGCTCCATCGATTCTTGCTGCTTCTGTAATCTCGGTTGGAATAGATTGCAGACCAGCTAGGAAGATAATGATGGGCATAGCTACTCCTTGCCAAAGAAGGACAAAGACAGCCGCGAATATTGCTCCCCACTTAGTCCCTAAAAGACTGGTTTGGAGAAACTCGATATGAAGTGCATTCCCAATCGCTGGTAGACCGTAGTTGAAGACTTGTTTGAAAATCAGAGCCACTGTCAAGCCGGACAAAACTGCTGGGAAGAAAAACCAAGCACGGAAGAAGGTTTGACCTTTGATTTTAGAGTTCAAGACACGCGCAATGAAGATCCCAAGGGCAATCTCACCAACCACCATGGCAATGGTGATGATCGCGGTAAAGCCAATCGCATTCATGAATTTTGGATCCATGAAGAGGAGTTTAAAGTTGTTCAAGCCGACAAACTTGTAGTTATACGTCAAACCTGTCCAGTTGGTAAAACTGTAAAAGGCTCCTTGGAACATCGGCACATAGAAGAAAATTGCTTGTAACAAGAGGGGAATGACCACAAAAGCCCATGCCCAATATTTTTGTAATACTTTTTTCATAGTCTCTCTACTCCTAATCCACATCCGCTTTCATCGGGTTAAAGAAGGCATTCAAATCATTGACCATTCCTTGTTTATCACCTGTCAAGACATAGTTCATGGTCAAGGTATGGAAGTCTGCTTCACTGGTCCAGTATTGTTGCAACCAGACCAAGTGACGATCCGTAAAGGCATATTTGGTCATCCCAGCAAGCGGTGAATCCTCTC
>CABSQC010000078.1 GCA_902479835.1 uncultured Streptococcus sp.
ACATCAACGACTTGGTAAAACCAGGTGAAACACTTGAATTGCTTGTTCTTCGTCAAGTAGTTGGTAAAGATACTGATACAGTAACTTACCTTGTATCTAAAAAACGTTTGGAAGCTCGCAAAGCATGGGACAAATTGGTTGGACGTGAAGAAGAAGTTGTTACTGTTAAAGGAACACGCGCTGTTAAAGGCGGACTTTCAGTAGAATTTGAAGGACTTCGTGGATTTATTCCAGCTTCAATGCTTGATACTCGTTTTGTACGTAACACTGAACGTTTCGTAGGTCAAGAATTTGATGCTAAAATCAAAGAAGTAGATCCAAAAGAAAACCGCTTTATCCTTTCACGTCGTGAAGTTGTTGAAGCTGAATCAGCTGCAGCACGCGCAGAAGTATTTGGTAAATTGAACGTTGGTGATGTCGTAACTGGTAAAGTTGCACGTATCACAAGCTTCGGTGCTTTCATCGACCTTGGTGGTGTTGATGGATTGGTTCACTTGACAGAATTGTCACACGAACGCAACGTATCACCTAAATCAGTTGTAACTGTTGGTGAAGAAATCCAAGTGAAAGTTCTTGACTTGAACGAAGAAGAAGGTCGTGTATCACTTTCATTGAAAGCTACAACACCTGGACCTTGGGATGGCGTTGAACAAAAATTGGCTGCTGGTGATGTTATCGAAGGAACTGTTAAACGTTTGACTGACTTCGGTGCATTCGTTGAAGTATTGCCAGGTATCGACGGACTTGTACACATCTCACAAATTTCACACAAACGTGTTGAAAATCCAAAAGATGTTCTTAAAGTTGGACAAGAAGTAACTGTTAAAGTTCTTGAAGTAAATGCTGCAGATGAACGTGTATCACTTTCTATCAAAGCTCTTGAAGAACGTCCAGCTCAAGAAGAAGGCGAAAAACAAGAAAAACGTCAATCTCGCCCACGTCGTCCAAAACAAGAAAAACGTGACTTTGATCTTCCAGAAACTCAAACTGGATTCTCAATGGCTGACTTGTTTGGCGATATCGAATTGTAATATTCAAAAAGCTTACCTTTCGGTAAGCTTTTTTTACTTGTAAAATTCTCGAGAATTTGATATACTATAACAGTTGCCACCCTTAGTGTAATGGATATCACGTAAGATTCCGGTTCTTGAGATGGGGGTTCGATTCCCTCAGGGTGGAAAAAAAAAGGTTGAGAACTCTCAGCCTTTTTTGTTCGTTTCAAAGCTCAAAAAAGACTCTCAAAGTATGAGAGCCTTTTTAATTGAATTAGTTGATTGATGCTTCTTGGAATTCAGGTTTTTTCCATGCTTCATCAATGATTGCTTGCAATTCATCAGCAGAAGCTTTCATCTTTTGTTGTTCCGCATCGTTCAATGGGATGTTTACTGGACGTACGATACCGTGTGCACCTACGATAGCAGGTTGACCGATAAAGACGTTGCTTACACCATATTGACCTTCTTGGAATACAGAAAGTGGAAGTACTGCATTTTCATCATCAAGGATTGCTTTAGTGATACGAGCAAGGGCAACAGCGATACCGTAGTATGTAGCACCTTTTTTGTTGATGATGGTGTAAGCAGCATCACGAACACCTTCGAACAATTCGATCAATTCAGTTTCTTGAACGTTTTGAGTGTCTTTAAGGAATTCTTCAAGGTTTACACCAGCGATGTTAGCGTGTGACCATACAGCGAATTCTGAGTCTCCATGTTCACCCATGATGTAGGCGTGCACTGAACGAGCATCAACGTCCAATTTTTCAGCAAGTGCTTGACGGAAACGAGCTGAGTCAAGAGAAGTACCAGAACCGATAACGCGTTCTTTAGGGAATCCTGAGAATTTCCATGTAGAGTATGTCAAAACGTCAACTGGGTTAGCAGCTACAAGGAAGATACCGTTAAATCCTGATTCAATAACTTGTGTTACGATTGACTTGTTAATGGCAAGGTTTTTACCAACAAGATCAAGGCGAGTTTCACCTGGTTTTTGAGGAGCACCTGCAGTAATTACAACAAGGTCAGCATCCGCACAGTCAGCGTACTCAGCCGCATAGATCTTCTTAGGTGAAGTGAAGGCAAGGGCGTGGCTAAGGTCAAGCGCATCTCCGACAGCTTTTTCGTGCAATTGAGGAATTTCGATAATTCCAAGCTCTTGTGCAATTCCTTGGTTGACAAGTGCAAATGCATAAGATGAACCTACGGCACCGTCACCGACAAGGATAACTTTTTTGTGTTGTTTAGTCAAATCCATGAGTCTAAACGTCTCCTTCATTTTTTTTTGAGATAGATTCTCATACGATTTCATTCTACCACTTTTGAAAGTCTTTGTCATCTGAAACAGTATGAATCCTTGATGTAAACGTTTTTACGTTTGTGTTCCTAAGAAGAAAAAAAGGCTAAAATGTGTTATAATAGTATGGTGAATTAAGTAAAGAGAGGCATTTTTTGAATGCAGGATAAGAATCTAATTGATGTGAATTTAACATCAGAAATGAAGACGAGTTTTATCGATTATGCCATGAGTGTTATCGTTGCTCGTGCCCTCCCTGATGTTCGTGATGGTTTGAAACCTGTTCACCGTCGTATTTTGTACGGAATGAATGAATTAGGTGTTACACCAGATAAACCACATAAGAAGTCAGCCCGTATTACAGGGGATGTTATGGGTAAATACCACCCACACGGGGATTCCTCTATTTATGAAGCCATGGTTCGGATGGCGCAATGGTGGAGTTATCGCTACATGTTAGTGGACGGTCATGGAAACTTTGGTTCCATGGACGGTGATGGTGCCGCTGCACAACGGTATACCGAAGCCCGTATGAGTAAGATCGCTCTTGAAATGTTACGGGATATCAACAAAAATACAGTTGATTTCACTGATAACTATGATGCCAGCGAGCGCGAACCTTTGGTCTTACCTGCACGTTTCCCTAACCTTTTGGTCAATGGTGCTACTGGGATTGCTGTTGGGATGGCCACAAATATTCCTCCTCACAATTTGGGAGAAACCATTGATGCAGTAAAATTGATGATGGATAATCCTGATGTAACGACCCGTGAACTTATGGAAGTTCTTCCAGGTCCAGATTTTCCGACAGGTGCTCTCGTTATGGGGAAATCAGGTATCCATAAAGCCTATGAAACAGGAAAAGGGTCGATCGTCCTTCGCTCTCGTACAGAGATTGAAGTGACCAAGAGTGGTCGTGAGCGGATTGTCGTTACCGAGTTCCCTTATATGGTCAACAAAACCAAGGTTCACGAACATATCGTTCGCTTGGTGCAAGAAAAACGGATCGAAGGGATTACAGCTGTACGTGATGAGTCTAACCGTGAAGGGGTTCGATTTGTGATCGAGGTCCGTAGGGATGCTTCGGCTAATGTCATTTTGAACAACCTCTTTAAGATGACGCAAATGCAAACCAACTTTGGCTTCAATATGCTGGCGATTCAAAACGGTGTTCCAAAGATCCTTTCTCTTCGTCAAATTTTAGGTGCTTATATCGAGCACCAAACAGAAGTGGTGACTCGCCGGACCATCTTTGATAAAGAAAAAGCTGAAGCTCGTGCCCATATTTTAGAAGGCTTGCTTATTGCTTTGGATCACATTGATGAAGTAATCCGAATCATCCGCAATAGCCAGACAGACGCTGAAGCACAAGCTGAGTTGATGTCGAAGTTCAAGCTATCTGAACGTCAAAGTCAAGCCATTTTGGACATGCGTCTTCGTCGTCTGACCGGTTTGGAACGAGACAAGATCCAGAGTGAATATGACGACTTGGTTGCCTTGATTGCTGATTTGGCTGATATTTTGGCTAAACCAGAGCGTGTTGCGACTATCATCAAGGAAGAATTAGAAGAAGTCAAACGCAAGTTTGGCGATGCTCGTCGAACTGAGTTGATGATTGGTGAAGTTCTTTCTCTTGAAGATGAGGACTTGATTGAAGAAACAGATGTCTTAATTACCCTTTCTAATAAAGGATACATCAAACGTTTGGACCAAGCTGAATTTACTGCACAAAAACGTGGTGGACGTGGTGTCCAAGGAACCGGTGTGAAGGATGATGACTTTGTCCGTGAACTGGTATCTACGAGCACCCATGATCACTTGCTCTTCTTTACGAATAAGGGACGTGTCTATCGTTTGAAAGGTTATGAGATTCCAGAATATGGCCGGACAGCTAAAGGATTGCCAATTGTCAACCTCCTAAAATTGGACGAAGGTGAATCGATTCAAACCATTATCAATGTGGAGCAAGATCGCAGTGACGAGGCTTATCTCTTCTTTACGACGCGACAAGGTGTAGTCAAGCGCACTAACGTAGCAGAATTTTCAAATATCCGTCAGAACGGTCTGAAAGCTCTGAACCTACGTGATGAGGATGAATTGATCAATGTCTTCCTTACAGATGGCAATACTGATGTCATTATCGGTACCAAATATGGATATTCAGTCCGCTTTAATGAGGCAGTAGTTCGAAATATGGGACGTTCTGCTACAGGTGTACGTGGTGTGAATCTCCGTGATGGAGACAAGGTTGTTGGGGCAAGTGTTATCACCGACCAGGACGAAGTATTGGTCATTACTGAAAAAGGGTATGGTAAGCGGACAATGGCTGGCGAATACCCAACCAAGGGCCGTGGTGGTAAAGGAATCAAAACAGCCAATATTACAGAGAAAAATGGTCCGTTAGCTGGTCTTTTAACCGTTAAAGGGGATGAAGATCTGATGATCATTACCGATACCGGAGTTATGATCCGGACAGGTGTGGCTAACATTTCTCAAACGGGTCGTTCGACTCAGGGTGTGAAAGTCATGAGACTGGATCAGGATGCGAAAATTGTGACCTTTACAACTGTACAAGCTGATGAAAAAGATGAAGAAGTAGTGGAAGAAAACGAATAGATAAGGGGACAGCATGTCACGCAAAAGAAAAAAGAAAAAGAGTTTACGTAATACTCTTATCAACATCGTTGCAACACTTTTGATTATTCTCTCGCTTCTCTTAATTTTCAATGCTCCGATCCGCAATATGATCATGGTTTGGCATACCAACCAATACCAGGTTAGCAAGGTCGATAAAAAGACTATTGATAAAAACAAAGAAGTGAAGACGAGCTTTGATTTCCAACATGTCCAGTCACTCTCGACGGAAGCCGTGATCAATGCCCAATGGCAAGCTCAAAAACTTCCTGTAATTGGGGGGATTTCGATTCCTGAATTGAACATGAACCTTCCAATTTTTAAAGGACTCGAAAACGTAGCCCTTTACTATGGAGCTGGGACTATGAAGGAAAACCAAGTCATGGGACAAGGCAATTATTCACTTGCTAGTCACCACGTATTTGGCCTTACTGGAGCAAATGCCATGCTGTTCTCACCATTAGAGAAAGCCAAGGCTGGTATGAAGATCTACATCACGGACAAAGAAAAAATCTATACTTATGTCATCTCGTCTGTTGAGACAGTGACTCCAGACCGTGTAGATGTCATTCAAGATCGTGAAGGTGTTAATGAAATCACCTTGGTGACCTGTGAGGATGCTGCAGCGACTTACCGGACGATTGTAAAAGGAAACTTGGAAACCTCTGTTGACTATGACAAGGCTCCAAAGGACATCCTGGATTCATTTAGCAAGTCTTATAATCAAATGCAACTTTAAGAAATAAAGCCCGAGGCAGAGATGCCGGGGCTTTTTTCTATGTAGGAAGCTAGGAGA
>CABSQC010000079.1 GCA_902479835.1 uncultured Streptococcus sp.
GATTGTAGTGAAGACCAAGTATTCTATTTGTAAAAGGCTACTTCAATCCTTGCAATTTTTCCAATACAACTTCATAAACATCTGTCAAGCTACCAAGATCACGACGGAGTGAAAAGGTCTAGTAGACCTTTTCAGCCTGAGTCCTTTTACTTGAAAGACGAAGGTTTTCCGTTTCAAAAAGATTACTTCAAGCCCTGTAATTTCTCCAACACAACCTGATATACATCCGTTAAACTGCCCAAATCTCTACGGAAAACATCCTTGTCCATATGGTGCCCTTCAGCATCCCAAAGGCGGCAGTTATCTGGTGAAAATTCGTCTGCCAAGATGATCTTACCATCCTTATCAAAACCAAATTCCAATTTGAAATCAATCAAACGAAGACCAATTTGTGCAAACCAATCTTTCAGCAATTCATTGATACGACGCGTTTCTTCCTTGATATAGGCAATTTGTTCGTCGTTAGCAATATCCAAAAACTTCACATGCTCATCATTGATAAATGGGTCATCCAACTCATCGTTCTTATAGTAAAATTCAACGATTGGAGTGTTTAAGTCCAAACCTTCTTCAACGCCAAAACGTTTTGAGAAAGAACCCGCCGTCACGTTACGAAGAACAACCTCCAAAGGAATGATTTTCACTTTCTTGTTGAGTTGTTCAGTATCAGAAATACGTTCGATAAAGTGAGTCTCTACTCCCGCAGCATTCAATTTTTCAAAAATAAGAGACGAAATCTGATTATTTAGCACACCTTTTCCCTTAATAGTCTCCTTACGAGCCCCATTTAGCATGGTTGCCTGGTCCTTATAGACCGACTTAATCACATTTTCGTCCTCAGTAGTATAGATATCCTTAGCTTTTCCAGTATAAATCAGTTGATTGGTCATGACTTTGTTCGCCTTTCGTATTTTATCACCTTCATTCTATCACATACAAAGTGGATTTTCAATAAATTTCCGTACAATATAGGCAGAAACCGAATGAAAAGGACAGAAAAAAAGATCATCCAGAACAATCTCTGAACGATCCCTTTTCAACTAGTTACTAGCAGTTCGTTTTTCGATATAGTCAACGACATCTCCTACCGTGTTAAAGTCATCAATAGCCTTGTCTGGAATCTCCAATTGGTATTCATCTTCCAACTCGATGATAAATTCCATCAATTCAACGGAGTCTGCCTGTAAATCCTTGCGCAAATCCAACTCCAAAGATACTTGAAAGTCTGGTCCCTTGCGATCTTTGAGAAATTCCTCAATTGTAGCTAAAATTTCGTTTTGTTTACTCATACATTACCCTTCCTTCGATAATTCCTTCACTGATTTTCCAACAACATCTGTCTCTAACATAGTCCGAATCTGACGAATCGTGCTATAGACAGCTTTGGCATCACTCGAACCATGCGTTTTAACAACAGGTGCTTGAAGGCCAAATAAAACCGCTCCCCCAACATCTGAGAAATCCAAGGTTTGTTTCAATGATTTCAACCGGTCCTTGAGGAGAAAAGCTCCTAGTTTCGCCTTCCAGTTTCCAGTAGCAATTGCTTGTTTCAGTTGCTTCAAGATTCCAAAAGCTGTTCCTTCCATCGTTTTCAAGACAGCGTTTCCCGTGAAACCATCCGCCACAACAACATCTGCAACACCATCCATCAAATCACGCGCTTCCACATTTCCAACAAAATGAATCGACGCATCCTCAGATAACAATTGGTAAGCTTCCTTGCGCAAAGGATCTCCCTTACTAGCTTCTGTCCCATTGTTCAATAGACCCACGCGTGGTTTTTGAATCCCACGAACATTTTCCGCATAGTAAGACCCCATCACAGCATACTGATGCAAGTGCTCTGGTGTATTTTCCGCATTGGCACCTAAGTCCAACATGTCATACCCGCGACCATCAACCGTCGGAAGTGTGGACATCAATCCAGGGCGTTCCACCCCTTTGATACGACCAACGATAAAGAAACCTGCCGCCAACAAGGCACCCGTGTTACCCGCAGACAACATAGCATCTACATCTCCAGCCTTCACATCCTTGGCAGCCAAGACCATAGAGGCCTGTTTCTTCCGACGAATAGCACGTGCCGGCTCATCATCTGAATCGATTTTTTCCTCCGTATGAACAATCGATACACGCTCTGTTGCTGTTAAATAGTTTTTGATTTTTGCCTCATCACCATACAAGACAATCTCAATATCATCAAAATCACGAATGGCTTGATTCACGCCTTCTACCAAGGCTTGAGGTGCATTATCGCCCCCCATTGCATCTACTGCAATTTTTTTCATGTTTCACCTCCAGATGAATCTTTCATAATCGCTCCCCAATCACTCAAGGAATCGATAAACTTTTTAGCTTTTAAATGGATCCCTACATACTCCTCATACAACTGATCCATCGCCTGACGTAGAGCTGCTTTCATCTCCGCTTGTAGAGAAATCGTCTCTAGCTCACTGAATCGCACTGCTTGAAACTGATCCAATAAATAGAGAACATTTGGATGCCAGTGAGCGCGTCTCTCATCCTGATCATAATGATCCGGACAAAGGACCCCACTATACCGGAAGGAATAGTCAAAAGGAAGACCAACCCGATGGCAGAAACAGCATTCATGCAGATTCAAGACAACCCCAAACCGCGATAGAATCTGAATCTCAAAAATATTGGTCAAAACCTCATAATCCAAGCCTTCTTCCATCAAAGACAGGGTCTTTTCCAAAAAAGTAAACAAGGCCGGATCCACCTGATTATCCTGAATACTGGCATCCGCAAGCGCCAAAACATAGGTCGCATAAGAAAGAGCAAAAAGATCTGCATTGATTTTCTTATAAACCTGCACATCTTGAAAATCATCAATATAACTCAACCCATCATCATTGATTTTCAACAACATATCTGCCGTTACCAAAGGTTGCAACATGGGATTCAACCGTGATTTTCCCGCATGTTTCACAAAAAACATCCGCTTACCTGACTTCTCCGTGAAGATTTTGACCAATTTGTCATCCTCACGAAACTCCCGATTATACAGCACAATGCCCCGGGTCTCAATTGACTCCAGCATGTTCTTCCATATACTCCTTCAAGCGTTTCATAGCTTCCTTGATAACCTCCATGCTGGCTGCATACGACAAACGCACATAACCTTCGCCATATTGACCAAAAGCAGCACCAGGAATGAAAGCAACCGCTTTTTCACGCGCAAAATCCTGCAAGAAAGCAAAGGAATCTTGATTATAACCAGCTGGGATTTTAGCAAAAATATAAAAAGCTCCATCTGGCTTAATAATCTCAAACCCAAGCGCGGACATCTGTTCAATAATATAATCACGACGCTTCACATATTCCTTCTTCATCGGCTCCGCATCATCTCGACCTTCCGTCAAAGCTTCGATCGCAGCATACTGGTTCATGGTTCCAGCAGCCGTTACCAAATACTGATGACTCTTGATAAGTTGGGCCGTCAATACAGCCGGAGCAAAGATAAAGCCAAGTCGCCAGCCTGTCATGGCATGAGACTTAGACAAACCATTAATGACAATGGTCTGCTCAGGAATGAAGGATGCCATAGAGACATGCGCTTCTCCAGTATAAGTTAGCTCTGAATAAACTTCATCACAAATCACAAAGACTTCATATTTTTTTAGGACAGCAGCCAATTCTGCCATCTGTTCGCGCGAATAAGTGACACCCGTTGGATTAGCTGGATAATTGAGAATAACAGCCTTCAATTTTTCACCCTGCTCTAGAATCGCCTTTTCCAACTTTTCAGGCGTCAAGACAAAACGATCTGCTGTCGTATCAATTTCGACAACATCTGCTCCCACCAAATTTATAATCGGTTCATAACCAGGATAAGCTGGCGCCGGAAGAAGTACTACATCTCCAGGTTCCAAGATCGCTGTCAAGGTGGCAGATAAGGCTTCTGTCGCACCGATCGTCACCAATATCTCATCCTCAGGACGGTAGTGAATACCATACTTGTCAGCCACAAACTGACTTGCAGCCTCACGCAAAGCCAGTAAGCCACTCATCCCAGTATAATGGCTAAAATTCGCATCAATTGCAGCCTTTCCTGCTTCTTTTACATGTTCAGGAGTTGTAAAATCAGGTTCCCCCAACGTCAAACGCAAGACACCAGGAATGGAAGAAATTGATTGATCGAACTGACGAATCAAAGAAACTTCAATCCGATTCAGATTTTTATTAAAACGTTTCGTTAAATCCATAGAACACCTCCAAAAACACTTATATTCATTATACTATAAATAGGACCCCATCGCAAAAGAACAAGCCAGATCCCCATCTTGTGTTCACCATCAAAGGACATTTCAACAATTCCCCCATACAAAAAAGACTTAGCAATGCTAAGTCTTTCAAGACATCATTGTTGACCACGTGTTGCCACGTATTTCAATTGATCTGCATGTTTCGCCACAAAATCCTTCATTTCTGAATCAGGAATTTGACGAAGGTAGAGGTTAGAACGAATCGTTTCATCCTCTTCACGACAAGTTGACAATACTAAATACTTATCAGATGCTTTGATCTTGATATTAGGATTCTTCGTACGAGCTGACTCATAGATATTCTTCAACTGAGTGGTGAAATCTTTATCATCTTTAAAGCTTGTACGGTAGAAAGCAGTATCCTCAGGGACAATAACCAAGCCCATTACTTCATAGTAGTATTTCCGCTCTGGTGTCTCAATCACAACATACGGATGTTGGTCCAAATACTCTTGTTTGTCATAGTAGTTGACATCATTAAACATGCGATGATCGCCGACCTTACTACCACGAGCATGACCAAACAGCCAAGTCAAACGATCACTGAAGTCTTTCTTGTTGTCCATATCCATGAAGACTGTTCCCATGTATGGCTCATTCCCACCATCAAACGTCTTATTCAAATAAGTTTCATTATCAGTAGTTTGTACGACAGGTTCATCCAATTCAGTACCCGGTGCGTAGACATAAGCAATTGCTTCAGGGTTAACAGCTGTTAACTGAGCAAAACGATTTTTCAGATAATCTTTTTCTTCTTGACTTGGTTCATATTTAGTTTCTTGCTTGGTTGAACTTGTTCCAGTTGTCTTTTTAGCCGTGCTAGATGACTTGCTTCCTCCAAAAGGATTAAAGAAAATAAATCCAGCAACAAGCACAACAACTGCAACAAGAGCAGCAATCACAAGGCCCAATTTAGTTGAACTTTTTTCCCCAGCTCTTTTCATTGATTGATCTCCTCTTGATGATTTTTTCTAAAAAATAACACTGAGCCCAAGGACTCAGTGATATTTTTATGAGCTAATTAATTAGAAATTATTTAACTGCGCTAGTTTTTGGAAGTGATTTTTCACCAGCTTTTGCAGATGAAGATTTAGCTCCAGCTACAGCACCGTTATCTTTACCGTTTTCTTTTTTATCTGCTTTAGCATCTGCTGCTTTAGCACCAGCTACTTGACGCAAGTTACGGTAGTTAGCAGTGATATAGAATCCGCTTGGAGTTTCAGCATGAGCTGCAACATCAACGTCTACCAACCATTTAGTTCCATCATGTGGGTTAACTACTTCGATAGTTTGAGCACCCAATTGAGCTTTAGCAGTTACAGTTTGAGTTTTACCCCAAAGTTGGATACCTTGGCTAAAGTATGGGTTACGTGGAATAGCATTCAAATCACCACCGTTGTTGTAGTTTTCACCTGTGTAGTGA
>CABSQC010000080.1 GCA_902479835.1 uncultured Streptococcus sp.
GCACCTCACATACTTTAAAGGATTTGTTTTTTCACTATCATTGTACTCCTTTTAAACAAAAATACAAGCGATTACATAGATAAGTTTTGAAAAACCAATGCTAGTTGGCATTGGTCGTGTTTCTTTTTTGATGACGTTGGTAGGAATGGTAGAGTTTCAAGACGACAGATCCACTAGCCATCCCGATGGAGATCACCAAGGCCAGAATAACCACCAGGGTCACGCTGGTCACAGCCTGACGATATTGGCCACTGACAAAGAAGGAAGTGGTCCGATAGGAAATATATCCAGGAACCAAGGGCGCGAGAATGGACAACATAAAGACCACGACAGGCGTCTTGAGAATGATACTTAAAATCTGACTGATACAGGAGCCGACAATGGCTGCGATAAAGGTTGCAACGATGACATTGGTAGGCCCTTTTAGGATATAGTAAAGTAGCCAGATGCCCATGCCTAGGATTCCTCCAGGAATCAACATGGAGCGTTGCACATTTAGGACAATTAAAAAGGTGATGATGGCAATCAAACTGGCCACCGCTTGGATTAAAAATTCAGTTAGGTTCATGATTTTATTTCATAAGGACGAGGGCGACCGTTGTACCGGCACCAAGTGCAAGAGTAATGAGGAGAGTCTCAAAGAGTTTGCTCATCCCAGAGTTGAGATGGTAATTCATCAGATCTCGGACGGCATTGGTCATGGCGATTCCAGGAACGAAGGGCATGACACAGCCGGCGATAATGAGATCGGTATTGGAAGGAAAACCACTATAGCGCGTCCAGATATGGGCTAAAAAACCAAAGACAAAGGCGGCCGCAAAGGCAGTGACAAAAGGAATGCGAACGTATTTCTCAACGACAAGAGAAAAAGCAAAGGCAAAGACAGTCGCAATACCTGCTCCAATCGCATCATAGAAATTTCCTCCAAACATGATGGAGAAGAAAGGCGCACTGAGAGTTGCTGCAATGGTCAACTGGAGATTGGTATAAGGAACGCGCTTCATTTTCAACTCGCTCAGGGCCTGGTAGGCTTGCTCGAGATCGATCTCTCCAGAGACGAGTTGACGAGAGATCTGATTGACATCACAGACCTTTTCGATATTGTAATTGGTCCGCAAGATCCGTTTCATGCGCGTGACATTGGCATTCTCAATTGAAAAGAAAATAGCGACTGGCATCGCTAAAACATTGCAATCGACGATTCCCTGTGAATGGGCGATCCGGATCATGGTATCTTCGACCCGGTGAATCTCAGAACCGCTCTCTATCAGGAGGGTTCCAGCTAACATCAGGACGTCGATCACTTGGTTGATCTGTTTTGACTCTTCCATAATTTCCTTCTTACTAAATAATCTGTTTCTATTATAGCAAAAAAGGACGAGAGACAGAACTAAAATTTGACAATTCTAGTTTGTTTCTTGTCCTTATGAATTCGTTTAGAATAGCTATTGTTTAGGCTTATCATTCGTTAACTCGGGTGGTGGTGCTGCACGGTGCTATCCTGGACGAGAAGGGTTGCTAAAAAGATCAGTGCAATCAGGATAAAGAGCCAAATAATAGCGAAAATAAATGTTAAAAACATAGGATCACCCCTTCTATATTATTTACAGCTCTACTATAACACTTGGAGAAAGCGCTGTCAAACCCTATATAGTAAGCTCTTAAACTCTTTCAAAATTCAGAATACTCTTGCGATGGGGATGAAAAAACCAGCCGTTTCCGACTGGTTTTTTAGGATCTATTTGAATCTTAGTTCAAGGCATCATCCATTGAAAGAACTTCGTGGAAGACACGTTGTGTCAATTCAGTTTTTTGTTCTGGAGTGAGGTATTTAGTGTTTACACAGTATCCAGAGATACGTACGATTACGTCTTCACCTGACATGATCTTTTCGTAAACATCGTTCAAGTCCATAACGTTCAAGTTAACGTGTTGTCCACCGTTTTCGAAGTATCCATCAAGGATGGTTACCAAGTTATCAACTTGTTCGTCACGAGTTTTACCAAGAGCACGTGGTGAAACTTGAGTAGTGAGTGAGATACCATCAGCTGCATAACCAAAGTCAAGGCTAGCAAGTGAGTTCAAGTTTTGCAACCATCCACCTTTAGCTTTGTTAGATGGGTTAGCACCTGGTGAGAAGAATTCCAATTTAGACAAGTTCACAGAACCATCTTCGTTGAGGTATACCCCTTTGTGGACTGGTGAGTTACCAGTTTGTTTAGAGTAAGCAACGTTAGAAGTGATGGTAAGAAGTGAAACAGTTGCTTCAGCGTTCTTGTAAAGTTTGTGGCTGCGAAGACGAGTAGTGTAAGCTTCGATCAACCATTCTGCCAATTCGTTAGAACGTGGGTCATCTTCACCCCAACGTGGGTATTCACCGATTGTTTCGTAGTCGTAGATGTAGCCATCTTCGTCACGGATTGGTTTAACAGTAGCGTATTTGATTGCTGACAATGTATCAACAGTGTTGGCAAATCCACAGATACCGAATCCCATGTTAGCGCGTTGGTGAGTTGGCAAGAAGGCCATTTGAACAGCTTCGTAGTTGTACTTATCAGTCATGTAGTGGATGATGTTCAAAGCATCTACGTAAGTGTCTGTCAACCAGTCAAGAGATTTTTCGAAGTTTGCTTTAACAGATTCGAATTCAAGAACTTCGTCACGGATTGGATCGATGTCAAATACTTTGTAGTCTTTATGAACATCGTCGTAACCACCGTTCAAACCAGTAAGAAGAGCTTTAAGCACGTTAACACGAGCACCGAAGTATTGGATGTTGTGGCGTTGTTCTTCGTTTTCTGGGTCAAGTGGAGATACACAACATGAGATACAGCTCATTTCACCGTATCCGTCTTTGGCCATTGTTGTTACACCTTCGTATTGGATAGAAGAGTGTTTGTGGCTCATGTGCATACAGTAGCGACGGAAGCTATATGGCAATTTGTCAGTCCAAAGAACTGTCAAGTTTGGTTCTGGAGAGTTACCGATGTTGTCCAAAGTGTTCAAGAAACGGTAGTCCATCTTAGTAACACGGTGACGTCCGTCGTTACCCATACCAGCCATAGAGGTTGTGATGAAGGTTGGGTCACCTGAGTACAATTGGTCGTAAGCTTTTGTACGAGCAAATTTAACAGTACGCAATTTCATAACGAAATCGTCAACGAATTCTTGGATTTCTGATTCAGTGTAAGTACCACGAGCCAAGTCACGTTCAGCGTAGATATCCAAAACGATTGGCACACGTCCAAGAGAAGTAGCAGCACCGTTGATGACACGGCAGACAGCCATAAAGGCGATGTTTGTCCATTGGATCGCTTCTTTTGTATCGAAGGCAGGACGACGTACGTCTACACCATAAAGGTCACCCAATTTAACAACTTCTTGAAGTGCTTGGTATTGAAGGTTTACTTCTTCACGAAGACGGATTGATTCTTCATCGATTTCAGTAATAGAGTTCCAGTCGTTTGCTTTTTCAGCCATCAAGTAGTCAGCACCGTAAAGAGCCAAACGAGCATAAACCCCGATGATACGTCCACGAGAGTAAGCATCTGGAAGACCAGTTACAGTGTGAGCGTGACGAGCACGACGGATGTTAGAAGTGTAAGCGCGGAAGATACCGTCGTTTACAGTTGTAACGTATTTTGTGAAGATTTCATGAACTGCAGGATCTGGTTCGTATCCATTTTCTTTCAAAGTAGTTTCCGCCATACGGATACCACCACGAGGCATAAAGTTCAATTTGAACAATTCATCATTTTGGATACCGAAGATGACTTCGTTTTCTTTATCGATATATCCAGCTGCGATATCAGCGATAGATGTTGGACGGTTATCGTATGGGAAACGAGTTTCTTCATAATGAGCTTTCGTTTCTTCAACAATTTTTTTGATGTGAAGAGAACGTTCAGTTGGACCAGCTAGGAAGCTTTCATCTCCATCATATGGTGTGTAGTTAGCTTGAACGAAGCGAGAAACGCTTGCTTTTTCTTTCCAATCTTCACCTTTGAAGCCTTCCCAGGCTTTGTCAAAAATATCTTGTGCTTCAACGACTGTTTTAACAACCATTTTTATTTTCCTCTATTGTCTTTCTAGCAACTATATCTGTTGCACTTACAATAGTAGTATACCATACAGAAATCGGTTACACAAAGGCGAATTGCGAAAAACAACAGATTCTTTTGTAATACAGTTTCAAATCCTCTGCGATACTGTACTATATTTTTGAAAACAAACACAGTTTTTCATTAATTTTCATGTTTTCTGGAGAGTCGATTTTTGCAATTCTGAAATTTTCTTCCTATAATAGAAAGAAAGGAGGGTGAAAAATGCTGATATTTCCATTAGTGAATGATACCAGTCGCAAGATTATTCATATTGATATGGATGCATTTTTTGCTGCCGTCGAAGAAAGAGACAACCCTAGTTTAAAGGGGAAGCCTGTCGTAATTGGCCAGGACCCTCGTCAATCAGGAGGGAGAGGTGTGGTCTCGACCTGTAACTATGAAGCACGGAAATATGGGATTCATTCGGCTATGAGTTCTAAAGAAGCACTAGATCTTTGTCCCCAAGCGATCTTTATCTCTGGGAATTATGAAAAATACCGAGAAGTGGGCGAACAGGTTCGTGAGATTTTTAAGCGCTATACAGATCTGATCGAGCCTATGAGTATTGATGAAGCCTATCTAGATGTGACGGAAAATAAAATCCAGAGCAAATCAGCTGTCAAAATCGCCCGCTTGATTCAGCATGCTATCTGGGAAGAGCTGCATCTCACAGCTTCAGCGGGTGTTTCTTATAATAAGTTTTTGGCCAAGATGGCGAGTGACTACCAAAAGCCCCGTGGCCTAACGGTGGTCTTACCGGAGGACGCTGAGGATTTCCTGAGCCAAATGGACATTGCCAAATTTCATGGAGTAGGAAAGAAGACAGTAGAGAGACTACATGAGATGGGTGTCTATACTGGCGCGGATCTTTTAGTCATCCCGGAGATGACTTTGATTGATCGGTTTGGGCGATTTGGCTATGATCTCTTTCGCAAGGCACGAGGGATTCATAATAGCCCTGTCAAAAGTCACCGCATCCGCAAGTCGATCGGAAAAGAGCGGACCTACCGCAAGCTCCTTTATGCTGAGGATGATATTTTAGAAGAAATTGCCAATCTGTCCAGTAAGGTGGCCCAATCGCTGGAAAAACATGGCAAGCAAGGAAAGACCTTGGTCTTAAAAGTGCGCTATGGAGACTTTACCACCTTGACTAAGCGCATCACCTTGACGGAGCCAACGCGAGATGCTGAGCGCATCAATCGTTCAGCACGTCACATTTTTCAAGAAATCGAATCGATAAATACAGGAATCCGCCTCTTGGGTGTCACCATGACCAACTTTGTTGATCATACTGAACTGTCTCTGGTAGAGGAAGAAAAAGACGACTAGTCTATTCACTAGTCGTCTGAGATTGATGACAAAGTCATCTTAGAAACTTTCCTTAGGTGAGTACGGACGTCAGCGAACTTCTACGAAGTTCCATGACTTAGTTTTGAACCTAAAGTTTCAAAACTCCCGAGTGCTAGAAACAATAGTGTTTCTAGCAC
>CABSQC010000081.1 GCA_902479835.1 uncultured Streptococcus sp.
AGCCATTAGCAAATAGAACTGGCTCTCCAATCGCATAGCTTTTAACAGGATTTTTTGGGTTAAAATTCTTTAATTTTTCTTTTATCTTTTGTCCGTCACTATTATTTCCAGATGGGATGGTCCAAGAGATATTATTCTCATCTTGCTTACCATACTGATTATCCCCCTTCATTTGTTGAGGGATTTGTAAGAGAATAGCCAAGTTTTTTAAATCAATTCGAACATCACCTTGATTTGTCACTTCCATTTCAACCGTGAATTCCGTAGGCGAAGTTTTACTATAAGCATAACCGGATAATGAGGTTGCCTCGAAATTTTTGTTAACTAACTGTTGTAAAACTGTTGAAAGCATGATATAGGAAATATGATCATCTCGATTTGTTTCTTTTTCAGCATACCTTTGATGGAATTCATCGAGCCAATCATAGAACGCTTGATTGAAATCTGACTCATTAGGATTTTTATAATATTTATTCCCTCTCGATAAAAGCTCTGGGAAGTAAGTTGGTACCTGAATGCGAATGAATACTTTGTTTCCCTTAACTGCATAGCCCTTTAATTCATATTTTTTTCCAAAGCTCAATGCATTCGTCATGAGCTTCAAATACATGGGACCATATATTTTGAGGGGGTACTTCTCACCAAGATATTCCACATAAGTATTTGGATCAAAAGTACTACTGTTTTTTTCAATTTTAGGGATAATATAATCGTTCCAGAGTCGAGTATACATATCCTCTTGATTTTTTGCCCCATTGGCCTTGATTACTGTGTCTATTCTACTTTGATCTACATAGACTCCTTCAACGACCTGCAAAGCTTTTTGAACCCTTCCTTCCTCAGATAGAGGGGCTTCATTCGGTTGCTGTCCATATATTGAAATACCATCGCTATCATCTGACCTCATATATTGTGGAAGTTTTTCGAACGTTATGTATCTGATACTGTTCTTTGCATCCCAATCAAATGTTGCTGCGGGTCCTGTCTTGTCAAAATGAATGTTTTTTCGATCGATTTTCTTCTGTACTTCTTTATTCGAAGAACCTTGTTTTTCTATAGTTCCTTGTTTGCAGGCACTCAAACATACTGGTATAAGTACCGAACATAAGACAAGGCCCCATTTTATTTTCTTCTTCATTCCATCTCCTCCTAATCTCATCCTCATTTTACCATCAATCACCCCTTTTGTCAGTCAAATAGATAAGGCTGGGACAAAAGTCCTAGCCTCTCAATTGTTTTTGGATTGTCGAGCAAGACGCAGTGGGTGATTGGGCTCTACTACGCTGATTTCATCAGCTTTTACAGCCCTACTCAACTGTGCGGAGGTGTGACGACGAAATCGAATTTTAACGAATTACCGATTTCTGTCCCACTCTCTTATTTCATATAAATCATCCCTGTACAGGCTTGCTCTGAAAGTTCGATAAAGCCGAGAGACTGGTAAAAGGCAAGATTCTTCTCGCTCCGTTCGGTGGCAAGGAGCCGTTGATAGACATTAGGGAAGGTCGCTAAAGCCTCTGTTAAGAGTTTCCTTCCGATACCTTGGCGCTGGTGATCTGGTCGTACCAAAAGGTCCTGCACAAAAATGACAGAGTGGCCATCTCCTACCAAGCGAATGTAGGCGACGAGCTCTTTCTCATCATAGACAGCCAACTGCCAGAGACTGGCTTTGACAGCTTCTGCTAGCATAGATGGGTTCTTGGTATAATTGGTCCAGCCGACCGAGCTGTAGAGTGCGACTAGGTCTGTCATCGCTGGAATTTCTTGTTTATAATCTAACATCTTAACTCCTTTTTAACCTATAGTGCTGGAAGAAGGCGATATCACGGTAAGGGGACTCTTGGCAAACAGCTAGCTCCATCTTGAGCATAGACTCTCGCCAGCCTTCTTGGCCCTTGAAGCGATTGTCCTGCAAGGCATAAAAGACTCGAATTCCTTGATAGTCCTGAACTTCGAGGGCTAGATCTTCTACTTCTGCGTCAAGATCATAGGCCTGGGCCAAGCCCATGGAGTGGGTTTCCAGATCTTGGCCAGCTAAGAGATCAAGGGCCTTCTGAGGA
This sequence comes from uncultured Streptococcus sp., assembly GCA_902479835.1. Lineage (GTDB taxonomy): Bacteria > Bacillota > Bacilli > Lactobacillales > Streptococcaceae > Streptococcus. The sequence continues at coordinate 2,061 of CABSQC010000081.1, forward strand.
TCATTTTCAAAGACGACTGTCTGTAGGACGCGGCCAACTTCATTATGCTTGACGATAGAGAGCAGGCCACCTGGTTTCAAGAGACGGGTGAATTCCTTGAGAACATCCTTGCGATTCCCTACATACTCCAAGACATTGTGGCAGAGGATGACCTCAAAGCTGGCATCTTCAAGACTTGCCAACTGGTCCAGACTTCCGACCAGTTGCTGGTAGGGATGGTCTTGGGCCCGCAAGGCCACCATTTCCTCATTAGGCTCCACAGCAAGAACCTCATTATCTTGTGCCAGGTGGTTGGCTACAAGGCCGAAACCACTGCCAAAATCAAGCACCCGCTTTCCCTTGATGTCCTTTAATTGGTCAAAAAGAATATCATAATAGATCTGTCCCCAGGGTTGCTGGAGATTTTCTAAATAAGCTTGTATATTGGCTGCCATCTAGCTCCTCCTATTTGAAGTTAAACATCTTGCTGGCGAGCTTGTCCGAGATACGTGGGAAAAGGGTATAGAGCTTGTGGGTCAGGTTCAAGAGCCAAGGCAAATTAAGCTCGCGTTTTGGTTTTCCAAAGTTTTTAACGATCTTCTTAGCCACAAAGTCTGGTTCCAAAATGTAGCGGTCCACAGCCTTGACATAGCTTCCGTCAGGATCTGCCTGGTCAAAGAAGGTAGTCCGGATTGGGCCTGGATTGACTGTCGTCACATGGACACCAAAGGGCATGAGTTCCAAACGCAAAGCGTTAGAGAAGCCGATGGCTGCAAACTTGGTGGCCGAATAAAGGCTGGATTTAGCAGTTGCTACTAAGCCCGCCATGCTGACGATATTGACAATGTGCCCCTTGCCTGCTTCCTTCATGTGTGTACCAATCAAGCGTGAAAGCTGCATGAGAGCAAAGGTATTGACCTCAAACATCTCTCGCACCTGCTGGTCAGAAATGCGATCAAAGTCCTCAAAGATGCCATAGCCTGCATTGTTGACCAAAACATCGATCTGTCCATAGCGCTGATAGAGATCTTCGACTAGCTGTTGGACAGCTGAGGAGTCTGTGATATCAAGCCCGATGCATTCGGCCTGAGGATGGCTAGCATAGAGGTCTTCCAGTTTTTCTTGATTTCTGCCTAGGAGAATCAGCCGATCTTCAGGGAGGAGCTTGACCATTTCTTGGGCCAAACCTCCACTTGCTCCTGTTATGAGAATGGTTCGCATCTTAGATCTCCACTTCTTCCAAATCTTTGACGACATAGACATTTTCAAAAATGCTGGACGCATCCCTGCGCAATTGACTGATGTCTTTTGATAAGAAGCGAGCACTGATGTGGTTCAAAAGAAGGCGTTTGGCGCCAGCTTCACGCGCTACTTCTGCCGCCTGCATATTGGTCGAGTGGCCGTGTTTCTTAGCAATCTTCTCATCTCCCTTGCCATAGGTGGACTCATGGACCAAGACATCCGCATTGACTCCAAGGCGAACGCTGGCATCAGTCTTCCTGGTGTCTCCTAGGATCGTGATAATCTTACCAGGTCGAGGGGCTGAAATATAGTCAGCTGCAATGATCTTAGTGCCATCTTCCAGGGTGACGTCTTGGCCATTTTTTACTTTCCCAAAGAGCGGTCCAAAAGGAACTCCTGCCGCCTTCAACTTCTCTGCATCCAGTGTTCCTTCGAGGTCCTTCTGCATAATCCGGTAACCTACACAGAAAATGGTGTGGTCCAAAGCTTCGGCATAAACCGTAAATTTATCGGTTTCTAAAATTTTTCCTAGAGAGTTTTCATCGAATTCATGAAAATGGATGCGGTAAGGCAGGCGAGACCCCGATACGCGAAGACTGGTCATGACAAAGGATTTGATGCCAGCTGGACCATAAATATCCAGATCCGTCTGCTCTTCATTGGCCTGAAAGGCCCGGCTAGAGAGGAAACCTGGCAAACCAAAAATATGGTCTCCGTGTAGGTGAGTAATAAAGATCTTGCTAACCTTTCGCGGACGAATGGTCGTTTCTAAAATTTGATTCTGTGTCGCCTCGCCACAATCAAAGAGCCAGACTTCATTGATCTCATCTAGTAATTTGAGCGCTAAGCTCGATACATTACGGGCTTTTGAGGGTTGCCCAGCTCCCGTTCCTAAAAATTGAATGTCCATTGTCTACTTTCTATCTATATAAATCATGGCCGTCCGGTTCTCTGAACGGAACGAAAGGTTGAAAGGATAGGCTTGAGCCTGCTCAAGCAGCTCCTCCTGGTTATATCCTGACAGTTTCAAGCGTCCATCTTCCAAGGTCATCAAGTCAGTCAGGGCAGAGAGGGCCTCTGTTTTGGTCGCCACTTCTGGGCCGGCCTCTTGCAGACAGATCTTACCATCTTTTTCGAAGACCAAACAATGTGGAAAGATCTCTGCGACTTCAAATAATATGGCAGGAGTGATATCTTCTGCTGGATGTTCAGCAAAGACACAGGCAAACACTTCATTTACGTAAGCCAAGCCATAAGACTTCCCTGATAAGTTGAGGCGGATAAAAGGCTTCCGTTCATCAAAGTTTTGCTGAACTGTGAATAAGTCAAATGCCCGGCTCAGGTCCAAGAAATAATCCATGGCCTCCTTGGGGCTCTTCTTTTGATAGAGCTCAGCAAAATAGGCGTTGATCACACTTGGGGGAGGCGTAATCACACGGAGACGCAATTCCTCAGGGATCGTGCTTAAAAGATTGGTCAGATAGACCCGATCGAGGCTGGTATAGCCTCCATATTTTATTGCCAAATCAACGTAATCCGTCATAAAATTCTTCCAACTTCCACTTATTTTTCTCTGCGATATAACCTTGAATGACTTCGACATCCTCTTCAAATTCGCGCTGGTCAATGATCGCAACTGTTTCTAAATCATGTGTCCGATAAGATTTTGAAAAGGGAACGCGAATGGTAAAGGGAACAAAGAGCTCTCTCAGTTTTTCTAGAAGCAAAGCCTGGAGATCTTCACGGGCTGTCTCAGAGCGCGCTGAAATCAGGCTAAAAGGTGTCTGGGTTGGTGTAAAGTCTGCAACTTTATCTGCTTTGTTGTAAAGCGTCAAGCGAGGGATCTCCAGCATATCCAGGTCCTTCATGATCGAAAGCACGGTCTTTTCATGCTCTTCATGATTGGGGTCAGATGCATCGATGACATGGACCAGGAGGTCTACATTCTTACTTTCTTCCAGGGTCGACTTAAAGCTCGAAACCAACTCTGTTGGTAGATCTTGGATAAAGCCAACCGTATCGGTCAGCGTCACTTGCAGATTGCCTGTTAGATGGATGCTCTTGGTTGTGGCGTCCAAGGTCGCAAAGAGTTCATCGGCTTCATACTGGCTCTTACTGGTCAACTGATTCATAATAGTCGACTTTCCTGCATTGGTATAGCCGATCAGACCAATCTTGAAGAC
>CABSQC010000082.1 GCA_902479835.1 uncultured Streptococcus sp.
CTATGGAAATCCGAGTTTTCACGGGTCCTCAGAAAAAAGCCGTCGCAGAAAGTCTCGGCTTCACAGTCGTTCCGATTCTAGAGGACAAAGTAGAAGAGTTTGAACGTGCGGCTAATAACGATAAGAAACTCAATCTCTTTTCAGCTTATCGGCAATTGTCCAAAAGTCTTGATTTGATTAATCATGTATCAGATCAATTGCTAGAGGAGTGGCGCGTCAATCGTCCAGATATTGTCATTGCTGATTTCATCACTCTATCAGCTGGCTTTGTGGCAGAACAGTTAGAAATTCCTTGGATTACCACCATGGCAACCCAATTTGTAATCGAAACTCCTTATGGTCCCCCTTGCTTCTTCGGCGGGATGGGAATTGCGCGAACCAAGAAGGAAGAAAAGATACAAGCCCTATGCCGTAAACTCACGCGTATTGGAAAATACTGTGGGGCTTTCCTCTTACGCAAACGCTTAAAACGTTACAATTTCAAGTTGTACAATCAAAATGGAGTGGAGACTATTTACTCTCCTTATGCCATCTTTGGAATTGGTATGATGGAGCTGGAGTTGAAAACACATTTCCCTCATCAATATGCTTGGCTTGGCCCTTTGGGGACTTCTCTTGAAAAAGCAGAAGATTATCCTTTGGATCTCAGCCCTTATGAAGACAAAAAGAAGGTTCTCGTGACTTGTGGTACTCAGTTGCCGTGGGCAAAAGAAAATTTGCTCCATCAAACCAAGCAGTTAGCCAAAGAGCATCCAGAATGCCACTTTTTTGTCACACTAGGAGATGGAGCAAAAGAATTTTCTGAAGAAGAAGTAGCTTCAAATGTGACTCTGGTAACTTATCTGCCGTACAAAGAATATATTCCTCAGATGGACTATGTGGTTCACCATGGAGGAGCTGGAATCTTTTATCAGTGCATCGAATTTAAGAAACCAGCCTTGATCTTACCGCATGATTATGACCAATTTGACTATGCCATTCGAGGAGTAGAAGCAGGGATTGCTTTTCAAGCTCATCGAAATCGCACTGAAGAAATTCAAGCAGGTTTTAACGCCCTGTTAGAAAAAGAATCTTGGGAAGAGTTAGCGAGACTAAACAAACTATCAAAAACCTACAAACCGTTGGATACCTTAGAGTTTGAAATTCAACGATTATTAAGACGTGGAACGGATGGAAAACTATGAAAATTCTTGTAACAGGCGCGACTGGCTTCCTTGGAAAATATGTGATTGAGGAGTTATTGGATCACGACTATTCCATTGTAGCCTTTGGCCGAAACGAAAAAGTTGGGAAGGCTCTGGAAAGTAAGCGTGTCCAATTTGTTAAAGGAGATTTGAGCTCTATTGAGGAGCTAAGACAAGCTTTTCAGGAAATTGATGCTGTTGTTCATGCAGGAGCCTTGTCCACTGCTTGGGGACCTTGGAAGACTTTCTATCAGACAAATGTCATCGGTACTCAAAATGTCCTTGACTTGTGCCGTGAATATGCGGTAAAACGCCTAGTTTATGTCTCTTCTCCTAGTATTTATGCAGCTGGAAAAGACCAATTAAACATCAAGGAAAGCGATGCTCCAACAGAAAACCACCTCAACAATTACATCCGAAGCAAATTGGCTTCTGAAAAACTATTTCCTGACTATCCAGATGTGCCAAGTATCATCTTGCGTCCAAGAGGATTATTTGGCGTAGGGGATACCAGTATATTGCCTCGGGTTTTACGCCTCAGTAGAAAAATTGGGATTCCGTTGATTCGAGGAGGAGAGCAGCTCATGGATATGACCTGTGTGGAAAATGTCGCCCTAGCCATTCGTTTGGCTTTGGAAGCAAAAGAAGCACACGGACAAGTTTATAATATTACAAATGGGGAACCAAAGACCTTTAAGTATTTGATTGAAACAACACTAAAAGGATTAGGAAAACCTATCCGCTATCGGAACATTCCAGCAGCTCTAGTAGCAGGTGTGGCGTACAGCCTTGAAGGGGTGTATCAATTGTTTCATATAAAAGCTGAACCCCCCTTGACTCGCTACACCTATTATCTCCTTCGCTATAGCCAAACCCTCGATGTTCAAAAGGCCCAAACCGAACTTGGCTACTATCCAAAAATGACCATTGAAGAAGGGATTGACAACTATGTCCAACATGATCGAGCACATTGATTATTTTCCAGCAGGTTTTTGTAGCAGTCATTCTGGACTCTTATTTAAAGGGATTCCGAATGAAAAAATGCAATTTCCAGCAGGTGTCTTTTTGATTCATCATCGTGAAAAAGGCTATATTTTGTACGATACTGGCTATCATTATGAGATCAAGAAAAAAGCACGGTATTTCTGGTACCGTCTAGCAACGCCTATGCAGATGAAAAAGGAAGACCAGATTGACTACTTATTGCAAGAGCGTGGAATTGATCCAGCGGCCATTTCCTATGTGTTTCTTTCGCATTTGCACCCTGACCATCTCGGCGGAGCAGCACTTTTTCCAAATGCTCATTTCTTTGTAACTCAGGAAGTCTATGAAGTGTACCAGAAGCCGAAATTCAAAGATCTGATTTTTAAAGAGTTTCTGCCAGCTGATTTCAAAGATCGGGTGACTTGTCTCAAAGCGGATCAAACGCATCCTGCTTTCCCTTACCGCCCGACTGCGGACCTATTTGGTGATGGGAGTATTCTCGTATCATCTATCGATGGGCATGCAAGAGGGCAGGGGTGTCTGTATATGGATGAGCTGAAACTCTATATAGGTGCAGATCTATGCTGGGGAGTGGATCTCTTGCCTTACACAAGGGATATGCGTCTCATTCCTTCCTTTGTACAGGACAATAAGAAGGCCTATCTCCAGGGGGCAGATTTGCTAGAGAAATTATTACAAGAAGGCATTCAAGTTGTGGTCAGCCACGACCCGCAAGAACGGATTGAAAGGATTTTAAATGAAAAAAACAGTCTTTCTGAAAACCTTTATTGAAACGAGATGGTGCCATCGATTCCGTTCAAAGGAAACCTTAGAAAAGTACCAAAAAAAACAATTGGCTCGCTACCATGCTTTTATCACTTCTCACTCACCCTATTTTCAAAGCCATTCTCCTGAATCCTTTGGGACTATGGATAAGAATTTCATGATGACGCATTTCAATGAACTTAATACCGTGGGTGTGGATCGAGATCAGGCATTAGAGATGGCCATACGTGGGGAACAAACACGAGATTTTACCGAAATGAATGGAGAAGTAGCAGTAGGCTTGTCCTCTGGAACCTCCGGTCACCGAGGGGTCTTTGTCACCACAGAAAAAGAAAGAAGTATGTGGGCTGCAGCAATCTTAGCTAAGATGTTGCCAAAAGGAAACCTGTTTGGTCATCGCATTGCTTTTTTCTTACGTGCTGATAACGAACTCTATCAAACCATTAATTCGTCCCTTATTCGATTAGAGTATTTTGATATCTTCAAGGATAGTAAGGAGCATTTAGAACGTCTCAAAAACTATCAACCAACCATTGTAGTGGCACCAGCTTCCACCTTGATTGAGTTAGCTAACTATATCACTAATCAGCAACTTGCTCTTCACCCTGTCAAGGTTGTCTCTGTCGCAGAGATCCTAGAGGATAGAGATGCTCAGACAATTGCTGAAGCCTTTCAACTAGAAAAGGTTGATCAGGTCTACCAAGCGACAGAAGGGTTTTTAGCTTGTACTTGTTCAGAAGGTAATCTTCACCTCAACGAAGATATTTTGTATATCGAAAAAGAGTATCTGGATGATCGCCGCTTTTATCCGATTATTACTGATTTTAAACGAACGAGTCAACCCATCTATCGCTACCGACTCAATGATATTTTAGTAGAAGAAAAGTCTCCCTGTCCTTGTGGATCCGTTTTTACTCAAATCGCGAAAATCGAAGGACGATCGGACGATATCTTCTATTTCAAAAAAGTTGATGGAAACAGCCAAACCATCTATCCGGATTTTATTCGTCGGTGCATTTTATTCGTTGAAAATATTCAGGACTATCAAGTGACTCAGCTGGCGGATGGATCTATTACCATCGCCTTGAGTCATCGTTCCGACTTTATTGAGAAAGCGATCTTTGCCCAATTTGAACTCTTAGCTCAGCAAAAACAATTCATCCTCCCAAGTATTCAATTTATCGATTACCAATGGGACCCAACACGTAAATTAAAACGTGTTCAACGACTTCAATAAAAGGAGAATCCTATGACTACTGTAAAAAGACACTTGCAAATTAAAGGCTATGGAACAGCACTTCCAGCTCATACAGTGACCTTCAAAGACCAGACTCGCTATCGCGTGAAAGAAGGAGAAGAAACACAGATTGATCTTGCAGCGCGTGCGATTGAAGCTGCTTTAAAACATGCAGGGCTTGAAATGGTAGACATCGACTGCCTGGTTTCGGCTAGTGCGGTTGGTGTTCAGCCCATTCCTTGTACGGCTGCTTTGATCCATGAGCGCGTGGCCAAGGGACTGACGATTCCAGCCATGGATATTAATACCACCTGTACGAGTTTTGTATCGGCCTTAAGCACCATTTCCTATCTGATTGAAGGTGGTGAATACCAACGGGTTCTCATTGTATCCAGTGAAGTGGGAAGTCTTGGCCTTAATCCTAAACAAAAAGAAAGCTTTGAATTGTTTAGTGATGGCGCTGCAGCCTTTATTTTTGAAGCGACAGGCGAAGACAAAGGAATCATCGCCAGCATGCAACGTACCTGGTCTGAGGGAGCCCATGATACTGAAATTCGGGGTGGTTTGACAGCTTATCATCCAAAATTGTACTCTGAATCAACCAAGACTGATTTTATGTTTGACATGAAAGGGAAGAAGATCCTCTTACTTTCTGCTCGTGTTATTCCAGAAATGTTCCAAGAATTCCAAGAGAAATCAGGCATTTCTAAAGATGCCGTAGATTATATTATTCCCCATCAAGCTAGCCGGGCCTTGCCACTCGTCATGGACAAATTGGGAGTTGGCAAAGATAAATATCTCAATATTGTCAGCGATTATGGCAATATGGTTTCGGTAGCCGTGCCTTTCGGTTTAGCCTATGCGCTTGATCATGGCTATGTGAAGGAGGGAGATACCATTTTCTTGATGGGAACTGCAGCAGGGATGACAGTCAATATGTTAGCACTAAAACTCTAATGATAGATCCTCTTATTTCAAGCTCAAAAAGCATGAAGTCCCGCTAGTCTTTAGCGGGCTTTTTTGATATAATAAAAGGTATGGAAATTGAGAAAACCAACCGAATGAATGCGCTCTTTGAGTTTTATGCAGCGCTCTTGACGGACAAGCAAATGAACTACATCGAGCTTTATTACGCCGATGATTACAGCTTGGCTGAGATTGCGGAAGAGTTTGGAGTGAGCCGTCAGGCGGTCTATGACAATATTAAACGTACAGAAAAGATTTTGGAGGACTACGAAATGAAACTCCATATGTATTC
>CABSQC010000083.1 GCA_902479835.1 uncultured Streptococcus sp.
CTACATTACGGCTTATTTTTTTTATAGTAGAAAGTAATTAAAATACCGTATTTTCTTCCAAGGTAAACTTAACGTTATCTTCGATCCATTGGCGGCGAGGGGCCGCTTTATCGCCCATGAGGACGGAGACACGGCGTTCTGCACGAGCCAGATCATCAATGGTGACACGGATCAAGGTACGGGTCTCTGGATTCATGGTGGTTTCCCAAAGCTGATCCGCATTCATTTCCCCCAACCCTTTGTAACGTTGGAGGGTTGCTCCACGGCCAAAGGTCCGACGCAACTCCTCTAATTCGCTATCTGTCCAGGCATAAGCCACTTCTTCTTTCTTCCCTTTGCCTTTAGACATCTTGTAAAGAGGAGGCATGGCGATATAGACACGTCCTGCTTCGACCAAGGGACGCATATAGCGATAGAAGAAAGTTAGGAGCAAGGTCTGAATGTGGGCACCATCCGTATCCGCATCGGTCATGATAATAATCTTGTCATAGTTGGCATCTTCGATCGTAAAGTCAGCCCCAACTCCAGCACCGATGGTATAGATCATGGTGTTGATTTCCTCGTTTTTGAGGATATCACTCATATTGGCCTTCTCAGTATTGAGAACCTTCCCACGAAGGGGGAGAATCGCTTGGAACTTACGGTCCCGTCCTTGTTTGGCAGAACCGCCAGCAGAGTCTCCTTCGACTAGATAAAGTTCATTTTTCTTAGGATTTTTAGACTGGGCTGGTGTCAATTTACCAGATAAAAGTCCTTTGTCCTTTTTGCTCTTCTTGCCATTTCGGCTTTCATCCCGCGCTTTTCGAGCTGCTTCACGCGCATCCCGGGCCTTAATAGCCTTACGAATGAGATTAGAAGCCAACTCTCCATTTTCCATGAGGAAGAAGGTCAATTTATCAGAAACAATGCTATCAACGACTGGACGAGCTAAGGGACTTCCTAATTTGTCTTTGGTTTGCCCTTCAAATTGCAAATGGGCTTCAGGGACCAAGATTGAAAGAACGGCAGACAAACCTTCGCGGTAGTCTGATCCTTCTAGATTTTTGTCTTTTTCCTTGAGAAGTCCTGTCTTTCTTGCATAGTCGTTCATGGCCTTGGTAATGGCTGTCTTCAGACCTGTCTCGTGGGTTCCCCCATCTTTGGTGCGGACATTATTTACGAAGGACAAGATATTATCTGAGTAACCATCATTGTATTGCATGGCTACTTCTACCTGAAAACCATCCGATTCGCCACTAAAGTAAAGAACAGGTGTCAAAGTTTCCTTGTCTTCATTCAAGTACTCTACGAAATCTTGGACACCATTTTCATAATGAAAGGCCACATGGTTGTCTTCTTCCTTGCGGAGGTCGGTCAGCGTCAGCGTCACGTCCTTAAGCAAGAAAGCCGACTCCTTGATTCGCTCAGCAATGGTATTAAATTTGAAATCCGTCGTTGAAAAGATGGTTGGATCCGGCATGAAGGTGACCTTGGTTCCTGTCTTAGACTTAGGAGCAGACCCAATCTTCTCAAGAGTAGTGACAGGCTTCCCGCCATCTTCAAAGCGTTGCTTGTAGACAGCTCCATCACGGGTAATTTCTACCTCAAGCCAACTAGAAAGGGCATTGACGACAGAAGATCCCACTCCGTGAAGACCTCCAGATGTCTTATAGCCTCCTTGACCAAACTTCCCTCCGGCGTGGAGGACCGTAAAAATCACTTCAACGGTTGGTTTGCCCATAGCATGCATCCCTGTCGGCATTCCACGTCCCTGGTCTTCTACCGATAGAGAACCATCTTTATTAATCGTGACATCGATTTGTGAGCCAAAGCCAGACAAGGCTTCATCGACCGCATTGTCAACGATCTCCCAGACCATGTGATGCAAGCCGTTTCCATCAGTCGATCCGATATACATTCCTGGACGTTTACGGACCGCATCCAACCCTTCTAGTACCTGAATGGCATCGTCATTATAATTATTAATATTGATTTCCTTTTTTGCCACAAGGAACCTCCTGTTTGTTCATCTTTTCTATATTACAGTTTTTTAGGAAATTTTGCAAAATTTTTTCTCTTTATATGGTGATTTCTATATCTCAGTATAAAATACTGACTGAGCACTTTCTTCAGATGTCACACTTGAACTCCAAAAATTGCTTTTTCTATTGATGGCTTTTTGTTATAATGAAAGTATGATAAAAGAAATAAGTGTTTTAATTTTAGCCTATCTATTAGGCTCCATTCCTTCGGGATTATGGATTGGGAAAATCTTTTTCCATATTAATTTACGGGAACATGGCTCGGGCAATACTGGAACGACCAATACCTTTCGGATTTTAGGGAAGAAAGCTGGGATCATCGTCTTTGCGATTGATTTCTTGAAAGGAACTTTGGCCGTTCTCCTTCCGACTTTCTTTGGAATTCAGGGGATCTCGCCAATGGTCTTTGGCCTCTTAGCTGTATTGGGGCACACTTTCCCAATTTTTGCTGGATTCAAGGGTGGAAAAGCAGTGGCGACGAGTGCAGGTGTCTTACTTGGTTTCTCGCCTATCCTGCTGCTCATTTTAGCTGTTTATTTTGTAGCCAGCCTGTATTTAACCAGTATGATTTCGTTTTCGAGTGTTACCGTTGCGCTACTCGCCATTCTATCTGTCCTCCTTCTCCCTTTGACTGGATGGATCTTGCACGGTTATGATCCACTTTTTACAGTCATTGTCTTGGCCTTAGCGACCTTGATCATTCTTCGTCACAAAGACAATATCCAACGGATCAAAGAGAAAAAAGAAAATCTCATCCCTTGGGGAAAGAACATCACCCACCAACAACCAAAAAACTAGAGCTTTCGCTCTAGTTTTTTATGTTCATTAATAGAAGGCCTCTATAACTTCACTTTTAAGAGTCTCTCAATTTCTTGATAAAGAATCTCTGTTGGTTGATAAGCCTTGCTTTGTTGAGCAAGGACCTTTAGATGAGTCCAATCTTCCCGAGAAACCAATTCATTAAAAAAGCGCAAGACTTCGGATTCCGTCTTTTTACGAGAGACCAAACCTATTTGGAATAACTCAGCTCGAACTGCATTGTCAAACTGGTCATAGTCCTGGGGCAAAATCAAACTTGGAATCCCAAGATCAATACAACCCATCATGATCCCGGCACCTGCATGATGAATGGCAAAGTCCATTTGATCTAAAACATCTGAATAAGGGAGGTAATCAAAAATCAGAAGATTCTCCGACAAGATCCTTGGTGGATGCTCCAAACCACCAGAGTCACCTAAGGTTACGTAAAAGATATAGTCAGGATGTCTTTCGCTCAAAATCTTCGTCAATTCCACCATCCGCTCTTTTTCCCATTTTAAATGAGTCCCGCAAGTGACGAAGACACGCTTTTTAGAGCTAGTAAGATACTGCTTCTGTTCTTGAGGAAGTCGGTCAAAAGATAGACAGCGATAACCAACCCATTTGAGCTGAGGTGGAAAATCGTCTCGAAACTCCAATTCTTTCATGCCCAAAGCTAAGATTGAGTAGGGAGAATAGATGGCTTCTGTCCCGTCTTCACGGTACAATTTGAAATCCTCTAGGCTATCGAGATTCTTCTTAACCAGCGCAAGTCCAACTTTCTTTGCCAGACGGATGACTCGCCTACCCAGAGCATCCCTCCACTTGTAAAAGGTTCCCTGGTGCGGTTTCCAGCCACCTAAATAAGCAGGGGTAGTCGTCCGACTCTCAATCGCTACTGGACTTGGAATGGTCGTAATCCAGGGGATGCCCAAACGATCTGCTAAAACTCCAGCAGGAGCTGCTACAAAATCTGCAATAACCAAGTCAGGGCTTCCCTCGGAGTCCCAAATTCGATTTATTTCGTCAAAAACATCAGGGACCAGCCTGCTATTGGCCATTAATTGTTGGTACATGATAAATAGATTTGCTTGCTTTGATGTATTGGCTATATCTTCCATCACTGTCGGACGATCAGGAAACAAGGCAAGGCAGTCAAAACCAATCTGCTCGACCAATTCCTTTTTTTGAAAACCTGTGATGACTCGAACCTGAAAACGAGGATCCTCCAGCAAGGGCTTGACCAAAGTCAAAGTCGGAAATAAATGACCACTAAATGGAACGCTTATCACATCGATTTTTATCACTTTGTCTAATCCAGTCATGAATGATTCCTTTCACATCTTCTTTGTATTCATAGCTATAATGATCCGAATCCACTAGGATATCCGCTTGGTGGGAATCCAAGAATTGAGAATATGGATCTTTTTTTCCTTTAATCACCAATACCTCTAGCTTTTTGTTGTCTAAGAGTTTTTGGGAGACAGGTCCAAGTGCAATTATGCGAAATCTTGGAAGGGATATCTCGTTATCCAAATGATTCAACCATTGGGTAAGCATATTGACTCCTGAACTCTTACAGACAACAATCACTTCCTTAGTTTCTAACAAGGGAGACATGTGTACTTGTAAAAGTTTTTGAAAACAAGGGTTCAAAACTGTATGCCAGTAGTAGACAATGTTTGATAAAGAAGCCGATAAAAGTGATACTTGAGGAGACTTCATATGATTAAATCTTTGATTGAAAGGGAAATTACTGGATACTACTGAATAATCAGATGGACAAATAGCATAGAGGAGGTCCATCTGTCCAGCTGTCAGTCCAGCACAAGTGTAATCACTGCTCCCACTAAGAAAGAGGACTAAGCAATCAGATGTCAACAATGTCTGATCAAGAGATAAATCAGACAAACGATCTAGATACGACTTTATCTTACTCATAACGAATCTTCCCATCCGTCACACGTATCTTTCGACCCCGCCAGTTTATCACAGGAGGAGTCAATAGGACATAAAGAAATAACCATGGAAGTAAGAAATCATTAAGTACTTCGTATAGGACTTCGTCCAAGTGTAGTTGATTCATTAGTATGCTTTGTCTATAAAGGAGCATCCAGATTGCCTTAATCAGTAGTAGAACCAGAGCTACAAGTAGATAAGGCCAACCTAAAAAAAGAGTCAAAAGTATGATTGGAAGAGGCAGAAAACTTGTTAAGCCAATGAGGGTAAAGACCTTGAAGTCCAGGTGTTTTTTTAAATAGATGGAACTAAAGAGAAGCCAACGCTTCATCTGGAGCAAATACTGCGTGGCACTCTTGATGGTCGTACGGACATTACAGGTAACTCGCGTTTGAACAATGGATACCCCTTTACTACTTAGAAAATCAGCCACTGCCAAATCATCACAAAGATAATCTTTGATAGCTGTAAAGAGATCTTGGTCTTTTACAAGATTTACTGGTAGGATATAAAACATTCCATTGATAGAGTGATTGGCTTCAACTTGTGCCATTGTGAAATAGGTGATTAAGGAATTGCCATTGACGAATGCTGCTACCAGCTTGGACCAGAAATTGCTTCTCTCTTGGTTATAGGG
>CABSQC010000084.1 GCA_902479835.1 uncultured Streptococcus sp.
GCATAGAGGCACTCCATCCAGAATTTTCAATATGATTTACTGTTCCATAAACCTCAATTGAATAATCAGGAAGTAAGAATCCTCCATCACTCCATCTCACATCAGTCCAATCAATCTGAACTGACTCAATTTTTGAATTTTGAGCCCTCACATAATCAACGATTTCTTGCTCGTGTTCCTTGAGAAATGCGATTTGCTCTTTTTTTATTTCTTCTTCTGATTTTTGTACGACTTTCTTTGAGGATGAAGCCGTTACCTTCTGTTCGGGTCTTTTGGTCAGATTCATGATTTTTCCTCCTAGAAAAACCAGTCCTAGGATCGGTAACAGAATAATCAAAAAAAGTTCCAGTCGTCTTTTCATTTTTTCTTCTCCAATCCTTCCTTTCATGACTGAATGGGCCAGTCACTTTCCTTACTATTATAGCATCTTTCATTTGAATCTCAATCTAACTCACTAGTTAGAGACTATATGCAGCAATCAAAAAGGAACCCTGAGGTTCCTTTTGTGTTATTTTCGATACATCTTGACCTGAAGGTAAAGATCGTTATAGACTCCAAGCAATTTCTTGCCTAATTGTTGATAGACTTCCAAATGGTCCAGCGTTTCATCGCTTGGATAGAAGGATTGGTCATCTTGGATTTCTTTTGGCAACATGGCTTTGGCTTTTTTATTTGGCGTTGAGTAGCCGACATAAAGAGCATTTTTCAAAGCATTTTTAGGACGAAGCATGAAGTTAATAAAGGCATATGCTGCTTCTTTATTTTTCACGGTTTTTGGAATGACAATGTTATCAAACCAAAGGTTGCTGGCTTCAGTTGGGACGACATAGCGAAGATCCTTATTGGCTTCGAGCATTTGGCTGGCTTCTCCTGAGAAGGTAACCCCAATAGCTGCATTGTTTTGGATCATATAGCCTTTCATCTCATCGGCCACCAAAGCTTTGATGTTGGGTGTCAAGGTGTAGAGTTTATCTACTGCCTCTTGCAATTTCTTTGGATCCTTTTCATTGAGGCTATAGCCCAAGGTATTGAGACCAATTCCCATGACCTCACGCGCACCATCGTACATCATGATGTCATTTCTGTACTCTTCACGCCAGAGATCTGACCAATGTTCCGGAGCATTTTTGACCATCTTGGTATTGTAGATAATCCCCAAGGTACCCCAGAAATAAGGTACTGAATATTGGTTACCCGGATCAAACGATTGGTTCAAGAGTTTTGGATCGATATTTTCCATCCCTTTGATCTTGGATTGGTCCAACTTTTCAACCAGATGTTCATCCATCATCTTGGCAATCATGTATTCACTAGGAATCGCAATATCGTAGGTGGTTCCCCCTTGCTTGATCTTAGTGTACATGGCTTCGTTGGAATCAAAGGTATCATATTGCACCTGAATTCCTGTTTCTTTGGTGAATTCCTTGAGCAATTCTGGATCGATATAATCTCCCCAGTTATAGATGACCAGCTTGTCACTATTCTTGGTATTCATGCTCGCTTCGATCTGGTGGCTAACTCCCCAGAGGACCAGAATGACAAGGACAATCCCAGTTAGGAATGAATAAAGTTTTTTCATGCTGCTTCCTCCTTTTCACGGGTAATAAAGTAGTAACCGATGACCAAGAGCACACTAAAGAGAAAGACAAGGGCGGACAAGGCATTGATACTGAGGGAAATTCCTTGACGGGCACGTGAGTAGATCTCTACAGACAAGGTTGTAAAGCCATTTCCAGTTACAAAGAAGGTCACGGCGAAGTCATCAAGCGAATAGGTAAAGGCCATAAAGTAGCCCGCAATGATGGCTGGTGTCAGATACGGCAACATGATCTCTTTGAGCATTTGCACTTGAGTAGCTCCCAAGTCATAGGCAGCATTAACCATATCCCGGTTCATTTCCTTGAGACGTGGCAAGACCATCAAGACCACAATGGGAATCGAGAAGGCCACGTGGCTAGCCAGAACAGATAGGAAACCTAGCTGGTACTTCACCGTCGTAAAGAGAATCAAGAAGCTGGCCCCAATCATAACGTCTGGTGCTACCATGAGAATGTTATTGATGGAGAGCAAAGGTCCTTCTAACTTTTTCTTGGATTGGTAGATATAAATGGCTCCAAAGGTTCCGATCACCGTCGCAATCAAGGCTGACAAGAAGGCCAAGAGGAAGGTCTCTGATAAGATCAGCATCAGGCGACTATCTGCGAACAATTCATTGAAATGCTCAAGCGTGAAGCCTGTGAAGGCATTCATATCTCCCCCTTTATTGAAAGCATAAAAGATCAAATAGAAGATTGGAAGATAGAGGATCAGAAAGACGAAGCCTAGATAGAAATGAGATACTTTTTTCATCGTTCTCTCCTTTCTCTCGTTGCCCACATGGTAAAGAGCATAGCAAGGATCAGAACAACTCCGATGGTAGAACCCATTCCCCAGTTTTGTGTTGTTAGGAAGTGCTGTTCAATCGCAGTCCCTAAGGTAATGACGCGATTTCCACCGATCATCCGTGTCAACATGAAGAGACTCAGACTAGGAATAAAGACAGACTGCACACCTGAGCGGACTCCATTCATGGACAAGGGGAAGACCACATGACGGAAGGTATCCCAACGATTGGCTCCCAAATCATAGCTGGCATTGATCAAGTTTGGATCCAAGTCATCTAAGACATTAAAGATCGGCAAAATCATAAACGGCAACTCGATGTAGCTGGCTACAAAGATAAAGGAGAAATCGGTAAAGAGGATCTGCTGGGGAGCGACTCCGAGAAAGCTTAAAAAGCTATTGATGGAGCCGTTTTGCCCAAAGATTCCGATAAAGGCATAGGCCTTGAGCAAGAGATTGACCCAGGTTGGCAAGACGATCAACATCAACCACAACTGCCGGTGTTTGAGCAGCGTCAAAAAGTAAGCAGTCGGATAGGAGATCAAGAGCGTCACCAGGGTGACAATTCCGGCATAAAGGACCGAATTAAAACTCATCTTTAAATAGGTCAGATTTTGCGAAGTAAAGAACTCTTTGTAGTTTTCAAGTGAAAACTGCCCTTCAACGTTGAAAAACGATTGAAAGATGATCATGACTACAGGAGCCAAGACAAAGAGAAAAATCCACAAGAAATAGGGGAGGATAAATAGATTAGAGGTTGTTTTCTTCATCTCTTTCCTCCTCAATGGCATTAATCAAACCAGCTTCTTGCTCTTCCACTTCAACGTACTCTTCGATCCGCGCATCGAATTCTTCCTCGGTTTCATTGAGACGCATAACGTGGATATCTTCTGGTTCAAAGTCTAGCCCGATGACTTCTCCCACAATGGCCTTACGAGTGGAGTGAATCATCCACTCATTACCCAAATCATCATAGGCGATGATCTCGTAATGCACACCACGGAAGAGCTGGGTGTCCACCTTCACTTGGAGCTTGCCTTCTTCAGGAAGGGTGATTTGCAAGTCTTCTGGACGAATGACGACTTCAACTGGTTCATTTGGACGCATCCCTCCATCGACGGCTTCAAAGCGTTTGCCATTGAACTCAACCAAGTAGTCCTCGATCATGCGACCATCTAGGATGTTGGACTCCCCGATAAAAGTCGCTACAAAGTGGTTGATCGGTTCATCATAGATATCAACCGGTGTACCAGATTGGACGATCTCTCCTTCATTCATGACAAAGATCCAGTCACTCATGGCAAGGGCTTCTTCTTGGTCGTGGGTAACAAAGACAAAGGTAATGCCCAAGCGTTGTTGCAATTCCCGCAACTCATACTGCATGTCTGTCCGAAGTTTCAAGTCAAGTGCAGACAAAGGCTCATCTAAAAGGACTACTCGTGGTTCATTGATAATAGCCCGTGCAATAGCTACCCGCTGGCGTTGACCACCAGATAATTTTTGGATCGAGCGTTTTTCAAATCCCGCTAACTGGACCATTTTCAAGACTTCTGAAACCCGACGTTCGATCTCAGCCTTGTCCAGCTTTTTCAAACGAAGGGGAAAAGCCACATTTTCAAAGACCGTCATATGCGGAAACAGGGCATAGGACTGAAAGACGGTGTGGACATCCCGTTTGTTGGTAGGGACATCATTGATCCGTTCTCCATCAAGGTAGACATCTCCAGAGCTAGCATCTAAAAGACCGGCAATAATATTAAGGATAGTTGATTTTCCTGATCCAGATGCACCGAGCAGGGTATAGAACTTCCCTTCTTCCAATTCAAAATTGATATCCTTTAGGACAACGGTTCCGCTATCTTCAAAGACCTTTGTAACATTTTTAAACTCAATAATTGGTTTTTTCAATTCACATAAATTCCTTCTTTACTACGATTACCAAACTGCTTTTCAAACGAAAACGCAGCGGCTGACAGGAAGACCTGTCAGACCACCAATACCTCTCGGGGACTTACTAGACTGCCCCACCTATTTACGGTATCGATAGGCACTCACCCCCTTTCCGACTGATGCTATCGATGTTTACACTATCAATTGTTCTTCAATACTAACGTTCTTAGGTTTGACCGATAATACGAACTTCTGGTTCTAAACGAACACCTGAATGAGCCTCGACTGCTTCAATGACATGGGCGATCAGGTCTTCGTAGTCCTTAGCTGTTCCATTGTCCACATTGACCATAAAGCCAGCATGCTTTTCAGAGACTTCAACACCACCGATTCGATAGCCTTTTAAGCCTGCCTCGCTAATTAATTGACCAGCGAAATGGCCCACTGGACGCTTAAAGACAGATCCACAAGAAGGGTATTCAAGGGGTTGTTTCAACTGACGAAGATGGGTCAACCGATCCATCTCCTGCTTGATTTGCTCGTGATTGCCAGGAGACAAAGCAAATTTGGCAGAGATGACGACAGCACCTGTCTCTTGAATCTTAGATTGACGGTAGCCAAAAGCTAGTTCACTCGCTGACAGAGTTTCGATCTCTCCGTCTTTGGTCAAGACCTTACAGGATACTAGGACATGCGCGATCTCTCCTCCATAGGCTCCCGCATTCATAAAGACTGCACCACCGACACTGCCTGGAATGCCACTAGCAAACTCAAAACCTTTCAAACTATGGTGCAAGGCCACATGGGTGGTGTCGATGAGTTTAGCACCTGCCTCTGCTTCGATCACATAACCATCCACACTGATGTCACGCAAGCGATCAAACATAATGACAAATCCCGGAATGCCCCCATCGCGGACAATGATATTGGATGCATTGCCCAGGACCATCCATGGAATTTGCTCTTGGTTGGCAAATTGAACGATGCGTTTTAATTCGTATTGGTTGCGGGGAAAGGCTAAAAATTCAGCATTCCCACCTACCTTTGTGAAGGTATAATGTTTTAAAGGTTCTTGAAAACGGATATCAATCCCTTCAAGAATTTGATTCATTTTTTCATTCATCTTTCTGTC
>CABSQC010000085.1 GCA_902479835.1 uncultured Streptococcus sp.
TCACGAATAGCTATTTCTCTACATTGGCTAAGGGGATCGATGACATTGCTGAAATGTACAAGTACAATATTGTTCTTGCAAATAGCGATGAAGACGATGACAAAGAAGTTTCAGTAGTAAACAACCTCTTTTCAAAACAAGTGGATGGAATCATTTTCATGGGCTATCACTTGACAGAAAAGATTCGCTCAGAGTTTTCACGCTCTCGGACGCCAGTCGTCCTTGCTGGGACAGTCGATGTAGAACACCAATTACCAAGTGTCAATATCGACTACAAGCAAGCGACTGTTGATGCTGTTACACAATTGGCAAAACACAACAAGAAAATTGCTTTTGTAAGTGGCCCATTGGTGGATGATATCAATGGAAAAATCCGTTTGGCTGGCTATAAAGAAGCTTTAAAAACGAAAAAATTGAGCTACAGCGAAGGACTTGTCTTTGAATCGAAATACCGTTATGATGAAGGTTATAACTTGGCAGAACGCATCATTGCGTCAAAAGCAACAGCTGCTTTTGTGACAGGTGATGAATTGGCTGCAGGTCTCTTGAACGGCTTGTCTGATCACGGTATCAAAGTGCCAGAAGACTTTGAAATCATTACTAGTGATGATTCACAAGTAACACGTTACACGCGTCCAAATCTATCAACGATTGGCCAACCCTTGTATGACCTTGGTGCGATTAGTATGCGTATGTTGACCAAGATCATGCACAAAGAAGAGTTGGAAGAACGCGAAGTGTTGTTGTCTCATACGATCAACCAACGTGGAACGACGAAAAAATAAAGATTAGTAGACTAGAGTCTCGACTTGGGAAGACGTGTCTACTAGTCTGAGAGGTTAGAACAAAACTGTTCTAGCCTCTTTTTTATACTGCAAACAGGTAGAGACTTGCTGGGCACTCTTTATTTCGGTATAATAGAAGGTATGAAAGTTTTACTGTATTTAGAAGGAAAATCCGTATTACAAAAATCAGGAATTGGTCGAGCCTTGCAGCACCAAATGCATGCGCTTGATTTGGCTGGGATTCCGTATACGACAGATATTTTAGGGGATTATGATGTGGTGCATATCAATACCTATGGCCCACGGAGTTTCCTTTTGCTCCATGCAGCAAAGCGTCGTGGAAAGAAAGTCATCATGCATGGCCATTCAACCCGTGAGGATTTTGAAAATTCCTTTATCGGGTCTAACTTTTTTGCGCCCTTGTTTGGGAAGTATTTGGCTCACATGTACCAAAAGGCAGACTATGTGATCACGCCATCTGAGTATTCCAAACACCTGATTCAGTCTTATGGGGTGACAACTCCGATTATTGCGGTCTCCAATGGGATTGATTTGGAAAAATACAAGAAGGATCCGAAAAAAGAAGAAGTCTTTCGCAAGCATTTTAATATCCAAGAAGGCCAAAAAGTTGTTATCTGTGCGGGGCTGTATTTTAAACGCAAAGGGATTGAAGATTTCGTAGAAGTGGCCCGTCGCATGCCGGATGTGCGCTTTATTTGGCTTGGATCGATTAACAAATGGATCATTCCGCGTAAGATTCGTCGCATAGTGGAAAAGGATCATCCTAGTAATGTGGAATTCCCTGGCTATTTCAAGGGAGCGGTCTTCCAAGGGGCTATGACGGGTTCAGATGCTTTCTTCTTCCCATCTTATGAAGAAACGGAAGGAATCGTTGTTTTAGAAGCCTTGGCTAGTCATCAGCATACGGTCTTGCGGGACATTCCCGTATACAATGGCTGGATCGACGAGAGCTCATCTGAATTGTGCCACAATGTGGATGAATTTGTGGATTCCTTGAACAAGGTCTTGAACGGACAAGTAGACAAGCGGGAGGCTGGCTACAAGGTCGCTGAGAGTCGTTCGATCGACTTAGTGGCTCATCAATTGGTCGAAGCCTATCAAACAGTTTTGGAGATGTAAGATGCGTGTAGGATTATTTACAGATACCTATTTTCCGCAAGTTTCGGGAGTGGCGACCAGCATTCGGACGCTCAAAACAGAATTAGAAAAATTGGGTCACACAGTCTTTATCTTTACGACAACGGATAAAGATGTCAACCGCTATGAAGATTGGAAGATCATTCGGATTCCAAGTGTGCCTTTCTTCGCCTTTAAGGACCGCCGCGTTGCTTATCGTGGCTTCTCAAAGGCGCTTGCCATTGCCAAGCAATACCAGCTGGATATTATCCATACCCAGACTGAGTTTTCACTGGGCCTTTTGGGAGTGTGGATTGGACGCGAGTTGCGGATTCCAGTCATTCATACCTACCATACCCAGTATGAGGACTATGTCCGCTATATTGCAAGAGGCATGGTTATTCGCCCAAGTATGGTCAAATACATTGTGAGAAGTTATATGAATGATCTGGATGGCGTGATCTGTCCAAGTGAGATCGTCTATGACTTGCTCCAAAAGTACAAGGTCAAGGCAGAAAAACGCATTATTCCGACAGGGATTGATTTGGCCAAGTTTGACCGACCGGAAATCACTCCGACAGAGACAGCTGCTCTTCGTGAAAAATATGAAGTCGCAGAAGATGAAACGCTTTTATTGAGCCTGTCGCGGGTTTCTTATGAAAAGAATATTCAAGCTGTTATTGCGGCCCTTCCGGATGTCCTCAAGGTCAATCCAAAAGTTAAGTTGATCGTCGCTGGAGATGGTCCTTATTTGGATGATTTGAAAAAACAAGCGGCGAAACTGGGGATTTCAGATGCGGTTGTCTTTACAGGGATGATCCCACCAAATGAGACCGCTCTCTACTATAAAGCAGCTGACTTCTTTATTTCAGCTTCAACGAGTGAGACGCAAGGGTTGACCTATTTAGAGAGTATTGCAAGTGGTACCCCAATCATCGCTCATGGCAATCCTTATCTCGATCATGTAATTGATGATCCTATGTTTGGAAAGCTCTTTTATGAAGAGAGCGAACTGGCACAAGCGATTCTTGAAGCAATTGACGAGATGCCTCCAATCGATGAGACCAAGTGGGCAGAAAAGATTGATGATATTTCTGCAGCAACCTTTGGCCGTCGGGTCTACGAATTTTACCTGGATAAAATCATCTCTAAAGACTTTTCAAATGATTTGAATCCTGAGCAAAGTCGGGTCAAGCGGATGTCTAAGACCATCGTGAAAATCCCGACCAAGGTGATTGCTCTTCCGGTCAATGGATCTGTGAAGATGATGAAGGCTTCGGTCAAACAAGTGAAGAAAATCCGTAAAATCACGCATTTCTTTGATTGAAAATGAAACTTTTTCTTGCAAAATTTTTCAATCGTGCTATAATAACTGACAGAGACATATCAAATCTAGGAAATCTGATAGAGAGCGCGTGGGGCTGGAAATCGCGTAGAGGATAGGTTTGGGACTACTCGTGATTCTTTTATGCAAACATAAAACGGTGGCTACGTTAGAGCCAATCAGAGGTGTCCCTCTTTTTTGAGGAACATAAATGAAGGTGGAACCACGTTGCGACGTCCTTTTTGGATGTCGCTTTTTTGTGTTCATCTTCTGCTTGAAGACACCTCTTCCCAAACATTACTTACGAAATTAATTTAAGGAGAAAATCATGATTCAAATTACTTTCCCAGATGGCGCTGTTCGTGAATTCGAATCTGGCGTTACAACTTTTGAAATTGCACAATCCATCAGCAATTCCCTAGCTAAAAAAGCTCTTGCTGGTAAATTCAACGGCAAATTGATTGACACAACTCGTGCGATCACTGAAGACGGAAGCATTGAAATCGTGACACCTGATCACGAAGATGCTCTTCCAATCTTGCGTCACTCAGCGGCTCACTTGTTCGCTCAAGCAGCTCGTCGCCTCTTCCCAGATATCCACTTGGGTGTCGGTCCAGCCATCGAAGATGGTTTCTACTACGATACAGACAACCAAGCTGGTCAAATCTCTAACGAAGACCTTCCTCGTATCGAAGAAGAAATGAAGAAAATCGTTAAAGAAAACTTCCCATCTATTCGTGAAGAAGTGACTAAAGATGAAGCGCGTGAAATCTTCAAAAATGATCCATACAAATTGGAATTGATCGAAGAACACTCTGAAGACGAAGGTGGGTTGACCATCTACCGTCAAGGTGAGTACGTAGACCTTTGCCGTGGCCCACACGTCCCATCAACTGGTCGTATCCAAATCTTCCACCTTTTGAATGTGGCAGGTGCTTACTGGCGTGGTAATAGCGACAATGCGATGATGCAACGGATTTACGGTACTGCTTGGTTCGACAAGAAAGATTTGAAGAACTACCTTCAAATGCGTGAAGAAGCTAAAGAGCGTGACCACCGTAAACTTGGGAAAGAGCTTGATTTGTTCATGATTTCTCAAGAAGTTGGTCAAGGTCTTCCATTCTGGTTGCCAAATGGTGCGACGATCCGTCGTGAGTTGGAACGCTATATCGTTGATAAAGAAGTCGCAGCAGGCTACCAACACGTCTACACTCCACCAATTGCTTCTGTAGAACTTTATAAGACTTCAGGTCACTGGGATCATTACCGTGAAGACATGTTCCCACCAATGGATATGGGGGATGGAGAAGAGTTTGTTCTTCGTCCAATGAACTGTCCTCACCACATCGAAGTTTACAAACACCATGTGCACTCTTACCGCGAATTGCCAATCCGTATCGCTGAAATCGGTATGATGCACCGTTATGAAAAATCTGGTGCCCTTACAGGACTTCAACGTGTGCGTGAAATGTCTCTGAATGATGGTCATACCTTTGTGGCTCCAGAACAAATCGAGGAAGAATTCAAGAAGATCCTTCAATTGATCATCGATGTGTATGAAGACTTTAACTTGACAGATTATCGTTTCCGCTTGTCTTACCGTGATCCTGAAGACAAACACAAATACTTTGATAACGATGAAATGTGGGAAAATGCTCAACGCATGTTGAAAGCAGCCGTTGATGATATGGGTGTTGAGTACTATGAAGCTGAAGGGGAAGCAGCCTTCTACGGACCAAAATTGGATATCCAAGTGAAAACAGCTCTTGGTAAAGAAGAAACTCTTTCAACTATCCAATTGGACTTCTTGCTTCCAGAACGCTTTGATCTTCATTACATTGGAGCAGACGGGGAAGAACACCGTCCAGTCATGATCCACCGTGGGGTTATCTCAACCATGGAACGTTTTACTGCGATCTTGATTGAAAACTACAAGGGAGCTTTCCCAACCTGGCTTGCGCCACACCAAGTAACCCTTATCCCAGTATCGAACGAAAAACACGTAGACTACGCTTGGGAAGTGGCTAAGAAACTTCGTGATCGCGGTGTTCGTGCCGATGTGGATGAACGCAATGAGAAAATGCAGTTCAAGAT
>CABSQC010000086.1 GCA_902479835.1 uncultured Streptococcus sp.
CTGTTCTCTCTCTATATAAAATACAAACTATTATACCAAATTGTGGACGATTTTGCGACCCTAAAAAACAAAAGAAGGCCCATAGTATTCAGGGCTTCCTTTTACCATTTATTATGCAATTTTACGAGCAATGGCACGATTCTTTTGTCCATCCAGAGCTGATTTGACCGAAATCCAAGCACCACCAAGAGTAAAGACAGCTAAGAGTGCTAGATTCAAGTAAAATTTATCAGGGACATCCCCTGAGAATGTCGCTTCATTGAGAAGCGTCCAGGACATATCAAATGGCAAATCCAGTTCACTCATAAGCGCCAAAGTATAATCTAATTGGTTGACCAAAAAGACGGTCAAGACCATCAAAATAGCTGAAACTACCACACCTTTTTTAGTCAATTTCTTACCAAGAATCTCATAACCTTTGATGGTACAATAACCGAGGGCAGCCCCTGCTAAAACAGATACATAGCCAAGACGCGCTACCAAGAGGGCAACTGCTCCACCGATGATTACACCGATCACAGCCCCTACAATCCCCAAAAGGAAGTTTTCTTCCCGCGCTTCATAAGCCTCAACTGTATCTTGCACTTCGGCTTGGTAGGCTCTAAAGGTTGCATCGTCGATTAAAAAGATCGCATCTCCAATTTGATACAGACCGATTGGTCCTTCCTCACCCGTTTCCGCATTCACTTGCACAAATTGGTGGTTGAGTAAGAAATCAACAATATCTTGGATAGCTGTCCATAAGGTTTCGACAGCCTTCCCTTTGATCATTCCACCTTTGACAACGATCGAGGTCAAGTAACCATCAGAAGAGATAGCATTAATGGCTTTTGATTGTTCTTTTAATTCATTCCAAAGAATTTCACTATCTTCGATCAAGTCTCCTTCGGAACCTTGTTTCACACTGAGTGAAATGGTAAATACATTCTTGGTTTGAGCGCCTTCAATGACCAACAAGAAGCCTTCACGCTCTCCATACATCACACGAGCTTCGCCATCAAATTGCAGACCAAGATCGGTAGCAATACTATATAAATATTCTGGTTTCATGTTTCCCCCTAGATTTTCAGGAAAGCTTGAGCTTTTCCCCATACTGTTCCCATTCTACCATAGGAGAAGCAAAAAGGACATATACATTCGTATACATCCTTCTTTCATTTGTGTTACATTCGGGTTTAATTCTCAACACGAACGCCAAATGTGTCAATTTTAAGTTGGAAAATCTGACCATCTAGCCCGAGTTTTTCGAGAGCTGCAACAAAGGTTGCTGCATGCTCTGGCGCTAAGAGGTTCATGATCGTTGGGCCTGCTCCCGACAGATAGGTGGCGTAAGCCCCATGCGCATGGGCGACTTCTTTGACCTGAGGGAATTCTTTAACCAAGGATTGACGGTAGCGCTCGTGGAATTGATCCAACTCGATGGAGCGACCAGCCGTTACCAAGTCGCCTTTGAGGAGGGCTGCGATAGCCACATTGGCTACACTACTGGCTGCAACAGCTTCCTTATAAGACCATTCTATCGGCAAAACATTGCGGCTATCACTGGTCTTCAATTGGTAGCTGGGAACAAAGGCTACCAGATCACAAGTTGGGAAGTCAGCTGTCACATATTGGACATCTTCACCGATGTAACTGGCAATGACCAAGTTCCCAAAAATAGCTGGGGCTACATTGTCCGGATGACCTTCAATCTTGGTCGCGATACGTAATTTTTCATCATCTGATAGCTGGAGGTCGGCTAATTGATTGGCTAACTCAATCCCAGCTACAATGACAGAGCTAGAAGAACCAAGACCACGCGCCAAAGGCACTTCACTGGTCATCTTGATCCGATGGGGCTGCATATCAGTTGAGATAGAAAGGGCTGTCGAGAGCAAGAGGTTCTTCTCGTCTGTCGGAATTCCTGCTCCTAGATCATGCTCAATCAACCAAGCATCTGCTGGTTCAAGGACTTCAATGGTCAAATAGCGAGTCACGGCAATCCCAACCGAATCAAATCCTGGCCCTACATTGGCACTGGTTGCTGGAACAATAATTTTCATGCTTATTCTCCCAAGACCTTAAAGGTATTCAAGAGTTCGAAATTCGCCTCTGAATCCAGTTTTTCAACCAAGTTCTTGAATTGGGTTTGGTTGACTTGGTGAGTAATGATGACCACACTTGCATAGTGACCATCTGAGTCTTCTTGAAGGATTTGCTTGAAGGAAGCTCCTTCTGCATTAAAGATTTCCGCAAGACGCAAGATTTGACCAGTCGCATCTGGTGCCTTGATTGAGAAGTAATAATTGTTCTTCACATCTTCAGGTTTAGCCAATTGAAGAGGGCGGCTGTATTCATTGAAGGCTTTACCAATCGTTCCTTCTTTTAGACGACGGACAATACGAACGATGTCGGCAACGACACTAGTCGCAGTTGGTTTTTGGCCTGCCCCTGGTCCGTAGTACATAGACTCACCAATCCCGATCGATTCCACATAGACTGCATTCATAACGTCATTCACGCCAGCAAGTGGGTGTTGTTTTGGAAGGAAGGTTGGCGTCACTTCAGCTGCAATCCCTGATTCTGTTTCAACAATCGAGCCGACCAGTTTGATCACATAACCAAGGCTTTGAGCAACCGAAACGTCCTGAGGAGTGATCTGGCTGATTCCTTTGTGCCCCACTTGGTCAAATTGGATGTTCATCCCAAAGGCAAATTGGCTCAAGATCACCATCTTGTAGGCAGCATCGATCCCTTCGACGTCATTGGTTGGATCACTTTCAGCGTAACCTAGGCGTTGCGCTTCTGCTAAAGCATCTTCATAAGTCCAGCCTTCTTCGACCATTTTGGTCATCATGAAGTTGGATGTTCCATTGACCACACCGAGTACTTTGGTCACCTTGTCAGAAGCCAAAGAATTCACCAAGGTGCGAAGGATTGGGATCCCCCCAGCTACTGCAGCTTCATAATAA
Source organism: uncultured Streptococcus sp. (assembly GCA_902479835.1). GTDB lineage: Bacteria > Bacillota > Bacilli > Lactobacillales > Streptococcaceae > Streptococcus. Next base: position 2,952 of record CABSQC010000086.1, read on the forward strand.
AGAGCTACTTGGTGTTCTTTTGCAACCTCTAGCAATTCGCTTCCATGAACAGCTAGAAGGTCTTTGTTCGCAGAGACCACATGCTTACCAGCTTCAAGAGCACGGGTGATAAAGGTCTTAGCTGGCTCGATACGGCCCATCAATTCCACAACGATGGCAATGTCTTTGTCTTCAATGATCTCATCGACATTGGTCACAAAGTTGTAGTCGTGACCAGCAGCTTGTAATTTTTCCTTTTCCTCATCATCTCGAACCAAGACCTTAGCGATCTCGATTTCATCTTGAGCTGCCTGGGTGATTTTTTCATGGTTTTCTTTTAATAAAAATGGTACGCCACTAGCAACAGTACCAAATCCTAGTAAGGCAATCTTAACAGACATCCTATTGACTCCTTGAATTTTCTATAGTAGCTCCATTATAACAAAAACTTGAGCGTTTGACAGCCAATTGCCTTAAAAATTCTGAATTTTCATGACAGGATCTGCCTGTAGCAAGTTCTGGAAAAGAACATAGAATTTGTGGTACAATAAAGAAAATAATGAAAGCGGTGACACCATGAGTAAACGAAGACTACCTAAAAAAATCAAAATCCTACTTGGGATCAATGCCCTTCTTCTGGTTTCTATCTTTATTTGTAGCTTTCTTCTGATCAAACGGATCACTCAACCCAGTGATGGAAATACAAGTAACACTGCCATGACGCGCTCGCTAGATGAAGACAGCTCCTCTATCGAGTGGACCCGAGTGAAAAAGCCGGTCAAACTGCCCATCCTCATGTACCACTCTGTACATAATATGGCTGAGTCCGAAGCTGCCAATGCCAATCTGATAGTTGATCCAGAAACCTTTGAAAGCCAACTAAAGGCCCTGAAAAAAGCGGGTTACTACACACTGACCCCTGAGGAGGCCTATCGGATCCTCGCAAAGAACGAAGTTCCCAAAGGAAAGAAATATGTCTGGTTGACCTTTGATGATGGCGTCGAGGATTTCTATACCATCGTCTATCCGCTTCTTAAAAAATATAAGATGACGGCCACTAACAATATCATCACAGACTTTACTCAACAGGAAAAAGAAAATGTCCTGACCTTTGACCAAATCAAAGAGATGAAACATGCTGGCTTGACCTTTGAAAGCCATACGGTCAATCATCCAGACCTAGCCAATTCCAGCCTTGAGACCCAAAAGAATGAGCTCGTCGCTTCTAAACGCCTGCTGGATAAGGTGCTGGATCAAAATACCAGCGTTATCGTCTACCCATCTGGTCGCTACAGCCAGGTCACAATCGACCAAGCCAAGAAAGCCGACTACAAACTAGGCCTCACCACTAAAAATGGACTCGCCAGCTCCGCTGATGGCCTCTATTCCCTCAAACGAGTTCGGATCCTTCCAACCACTACAGGAGAGGATCTCCTAGCCATGATCCAAGAATAAAGAAAGACCCCTGTCTGAGATCATTTCAGACAGGGGCTTTTTGTTACTTCCTTATAAACAATTCCTTTTTATACCGTCGGTTTATAAACTGTAATAGGATTCAAAAATTCCTAAAAAAGCTTCATCATTGATTAGCTATCGTCTTTGACTTTCTTGTATAAATGATCAAAACAATTGCAAATGACAACAACTGCCACAGAAGAATTCTTACTATCTGCAAACTATCCCCTTCAGAATTTGAGACAACATGAACCAGATTTGAAGCTAGATTGTTGAAAAGATGGTCTCCTAATCCTAGCCACAAGGAACCTGTCATTTTGTAGAGTATGGACCATTTGATGCTCATCATTCCCGATAGGATGACATAACCAATTCCCATAACAATAAGATTTGTGAGGGAAGATTCTCCTTGAAGAAAATCTCTAAACGGCATTACCAAATGCCATATTCCTTCAAGAATTTTTGTGAAAAGGCCACGAAATATTCCTTCTTCCATCCAGACATTTATCAGGTTAAATAAAACACTTAAGAGGATAAATAAGATTCCTGCATGTGATCCTTTTTCATTGGTTAAGGAAAAACCACTGGCGTAAAACGATACGTAAACATTTCTATGAAGAAAAAAGAGGGTAAGACATTCAACTACATATGAAAAGATGGCGCACACTAAACCAAAGAGCAGGCCCTTTCCTACACCACTCATGATTCCGTTAGAAGTAAAACCAATATCTTTCCATCCTAATTTGCTAATTGAAAGAATTCCCCACAATAAAAGTATTCCAAATAATTTGTGTAGAAAATTCTCCGATAAAAAAGTTTCGTCTGTCCTCATATAGAAATATTCGATTACCCTTGCTACTGAACAGATAATAAATATCATTGAACA